>NZ_JALVTW010000036.1 GCF_027023985.1 Persephonella sp.
CTGGTGCTTTGTCAATATCTCCGTATCCTATAAATTCTGCTAATCCTTTCTTTGATAGAACGTATGTTATAGCCGCTGTTAATGTTGTCTTCCCGTGGTCTACGTGCCCTATTGTCCCTACGTTTACATGCTCTTTCTTCCTCTCAAATTTTTCTCTCGCCATCTTCTTTATTTACCTCCTTAAATTTTCTTAATTTTTTAGCTTGTAGCTTTAGCTCTTTCGCCGGCTATTTCATCGGCGATATTTTTAGGAACTTCTTCATATTTTTCAAATACCATAGAGAATGTAGCCCTACCTTGTGTTAAAGACCTGAGGTCTGTTGCATAACCGAACATCTCAGCAAGAGGAACTTCCGCTCTGATTGTCATTGTTGTTCCTTTCTTCTCAGATCCAAGTATTTTACCTCTTCTTTTAGACAGGTCACCCATAACATCTCCCATGTATTCCTCAGGAGTGTCAACTTCAACGAGCATTATAGGTTCAAGGAGAACAGGATTTGCTTTTTTAGCTGCTTCTCTAAATGCCATAGAACCTGCGATTTTGAAAGCAATTTCAGAAGAGTCAACTTCGTGGAATGAACCATCAAACAGTGTGGCTTTCACTCCAATCATTGGGTATCCGGCAACGACACCATTTTGCATAGCTTCTTGAATACCAGCATCAACTGCTGGAATGTATTCTTTTGGAATTACACCACCGACAATTTTATCTACAAATTCATAATCTTTTCCTTCGAGTGGTTCAATCTCAATAATTGCGTGACCGTATTGACCTCTACCACCAGACTGTCTGATAAACTTACCTTCACCAACAGCTTTTTTCTTGATAGTTTCCTTATATGCAACCTGTGGTTTACCTACATTAACTTCTATACCATATTCTCTTTTCATTCTATCGACCATAATCTCAAGGTGAAGCTCACCCATTCCGTGTATAAGTGTCTGGTTAGTTTCTGGGTCAACAGTCACCTTAAATGTCGGGTCTTCTTTCATAAATTTATTTAAAACCTGAGAAAGTTTTTCTTGGTCAGATTTTGTTTTTGGCTCAATAGCCATAGCAATAACAGGCTCTGGGAATTCCATGGATTCAAGAACTATTGGATGGTTAGGGTCTGATAATGTATCACCTGTCACTGTGTCAAGTCCAACAGCAGCAGCAATATCACCTGCATAAACTTCTGTAATCTCTTCTCTCTGGTTAGCGTGCATTCTGAGAATTCTACCAACTCTAACCTTTTTGTTTTTGTTTGCAATTAGAATTGTATCTCCGGCTTTTACATATCCTGAGTAAACTCTAAAGTATGTCAGCTGACCTGCATAAGGATCTGCCATAACTTTGAATGCAAGGGCACAGAATGGTTCATCATCAGATGCATGTCTTTCTTCTTCTTCTCCAGTTTGTGGATTTACACCTTTAACAGGTGGAACATCAACTGGAGAAGGAAGGAAATCTATAACAGCATCAAGTAATGGCTGAACACCTTTATTTTTAAATGCAGAACCGCAAAGCATTGGAACAAGTTCAAGATTTATTGTAGCTTTTCTTAATGCTTTCTTGAGTTCATCTACAGAGATTTCTTCACCTTCAAGATATTTTTCCATTAACTCTTCATCTGTCTCAACGATGGCTTCAATCATTTTTTCACGCCATTCTTCAGCTACAGGTCTGACATCTTCCGGTATTTCATCTGTTACGTCGTATTTAGCACCAAGCTCATCTCCTCTCCAGATATAAGCTTTCATTTCAAAGAGGTCTACCACACCTTCAAAATTATCTTCTTTTCCAATTGGAACCTGGATTGGAACGGGTCTTGCACCTAATTTTTCAATCATATCTTCATAAACTTTGAAGAAATCTGCTCCAACCCTGTCCATTTTGTTAACGAAGGCAATTCTTGGAACCTTAAATTTATCAGCCCATCTCCAGTTTGCTTCAGATTGTGGCTGAACTGCTTCAACAGAGGAGAAAACAAATACAATACCATCAAGGGCTTTCATAGAACGAACAACTTCAACACCAAAGTCAACGTGACCTGGTGTATCAATTATGTTCAGCTGATATCCTTTCCAGTATGCAGCTGTTGTAGCAGAGGTGATTGTAATACCTCTTTCCTTTTCCTGTTCCATCCAGTCCATGGTGGCTGCACCTTCGTGCACCTCACCAATTTTATATGTCTTACCTGTATAGAACAGGATTCTTTCTGTTGTTGTTGTTTTACCTGCGTCAATGTGAGCAACAATACCTATGTTTCTTAATTTTTCAATTGGCACTTGCCTTGCCATTCTCTTTTTTCCTCCAAATTCTTTTGATTAAGGTTCATAAATTTATTAATTTTGATTAAATTTTCAATTTTGATTTAATTACCATCTATAATGGGCAAATGCTTTGTTTGCTTCTGCCATTCTGTGTGTATCTTCTTTCTTCTTAACAGCAGCTCCTCTGTTGTTATAAGCGTCATAAAGTTCATTTGCAAGCTTTTCAATCATTGTATAATTTCCTTTTCCGCTTCTGTTTCTGGCTGCCTCAACAAGCCATCTTAAAGCAAGGGATATCTGTCTTCTTGGTGGCACTTCCATTGGAACCTGATATGTAGAACCACCAACCCTTCTTGGTCTAACTTCTAAAACAGGTTTTATATTTTCAATTGCTTTGTGGAGTGCCGTTAAAGCATCTTCTCCTGTTCTTTCTTCAAGGATTTTCATTGCTGTGTAAACTATTTTTTCTGCAACTGATTTTTTACCGTCTTTCATTACTTTATTTATTAATTTGTGAACCAGAACATCTTTATAAATTGGGTCTGGCATTATTTCTCTTGGTTTTACTGGTCCTTTCCTTGGCATTCTACTTACCTCTTACTTTATTGTTTTGGTCTTTTTGTTCCGTATTTAGAACGGGATTGTCTTCTATCTTTAACACCTGCAGCATCAAGTGCCCCTCTAATAATCTTATATCTAACACCTGGTAGGTCTTTTACCCTTCCGCCTCTAACTAAAACAATTGAGTGCTCCTGAAGGTTATGTCCAATTCCTGGGATGTAGCATGTAACCTCATATCCATTGGAAAGTCTTACCCTCGCAACTTTCCTTAAAGCAGAGTTTGGCTTTTTAGGAGTTGTTGTATAAACCCTTACACAAACCCCTCTTTTTTGAGGGTTACCTTCAAGCGCTGGTGCTTTTGATTTTTTCTTAACTTTCTTTCTTCCCTTTCTAACAAGCTGGTTTATCGTTGGCACACTAATACCTCCTTCAAAATATAAAGACAAGCTAACATTATAATAAAATATTAGCTTTAAGTCAAATACTTATGCGTAAGACGGGAATTTTATAAAGAAAAGGGGAAATATTTCCCCCCTTTTAAAATCTATTCTGAAAGTTTTTCTATTTCTTCTTGAGGAATGATAGCCTCAACTTCCGCATACTGCTTAATTCCTGTTCCTGCAGGAACTATATTACCGATAATAACGTTTTCTTTAAGCCCTTCAAGGTGGTCTTCTTTTCCTTCAACTGCAGCATCAGCAAGAACCCTTGTTGTTTCCTGGAATGATGCAGCAGAAATCCAGCTTTTTGTTGAGAGTGAAGCTTTTGTAATACCAACCAGAACAGGTTCAGCTTTAGGTGGTCTTCCACCTTCTTCTGCAATTCTCTGTGCTTCTTCTTCAAGGTCTACTTTATCAACTATTTCATTAAGGAGGAATCTGGAGTCTCCTGGGTCAACAATCTTAACTTTTCTGAGTATCTGTCTAATTATTACCTCAAAGTGTTTATCACTGATTTCAACTCCCTGCATTCTGTAAACCATTTGGACTTCTTTAACAAGGAATTTAGCCAGTTCTTCAGGTCCCATAATTCTCAGAATATCATGTGGGTTAGGTGTTCCGTCTGTAAGTGGATCACCTGCTTTAACGACTTCACCATCCTTAACAATCATATATTTACCTTTTGCAATTGAGTATTCTTTCTGGAGACCTGTTTCTTTGTTAAATACGATAACCTTGTATCCTTTAGATTTAAGTCTTACTACACCTTCAAACTCAGCTTTTATGGAGCCATCATCTGTAAGCATCTGCCCTTCCTGAACATGTTGACCGTTTTTAACCAGAACAAGTGCATCCTTTGGAACATCATATTTCTGAGATTGACCTGTGATTGGGTTGTAAATGATTATATCGTCTGCATCTTCATATATTCTAACTATTCCGTCTATCTCTGAAACTATAGCTTTATTTTTAGGTTCTCTTGCTTCAAGAAGTTCTTCAACTCTTGGAAGACCACCAACGATATCTCTAACTTTTGCTGTTTCCCTTGGGATTTTAGCTATGATATCACCTGCCTGAACTTTAAATCCTGGTTTTACCTGCAGGTAGTTGTGGTAAACGTCTGCATCTTCAGCTTCAGAACATGCAAGACATTTGTCCCATTGTGTTTCAAGGTCATTTCTTGAAAGCATTATTATTGTATTAACAGGCAGGTCATAAGTATATTCTTTACCATCATCTCCTTTAATAACTGCCCTTGGGGTATGGAGAACAGCATCTTTTGGTCTCATAAAGGAGATATCTATAATCGTTTTTCCTGTTATGTTGTCTCTTTCTTCCCTTACTGTTACATCAAGTATAACGTCTCTAAGTTCCAGTGTTCCTGATTTTTCTGCAATTATTGGTATAGCAAATGGATCCCACTCTACAAGAACATCTCCAGGTTTTACCTTTTGTCCATCTTTTACTTTCAGAATACCACCATATGGTGCAGGAAATCTTTCTTTGATTTTACCTTCTTCATCAACAATCTGTATCGCACCATCCCTGTTTATAACCAGTGTTTTTCCTTCACGGTCAACAACAGTTTTGACGTTAAGGAGTTTAACTATACCTTCAACTGAAGCTTCATGTTTTGTTTGTGCTTTTTGTGCTGTAGCAGCACCACCAATGTGGAATGTTCTCATTGTAAGCTGTGTTCCAGGCTCACCGATAGATTGAGCTGCGATAATTCCAACAGCTTCTCCGATATCAACCAGTTTTTTCTGTGACAGATCTCTTCCATAACATTTAGCACATACTCCCCTTTTCTGTTCACATGTAAGAACAGACCTAATCTTGACTGTTTCTATTCCGGCATTTTCTATAGCCTGTGCTTTTTCTTCATCTATCTCTTCACCAGCATTTACGATAACTTCGTTTGTGTATGGGTCTACAATATCCTCAGCTGCATATCTACCGACAATTCTGTCTCTAAGGGATACAACAATTTCTCCACCTTCTATGATTGCAGATACTTCAAGACCATTAAGTGTTCCACAGTCATCATTTGTGATAATTACATCCTGTGCAACATCAACAAGTCTTCTTGTAAGGTATCCAGCAACAGCTGTTTTTAATGCTGTATCTGCAAGACCTTTTCTCGCACCGTATGTGGAAATGAAGTATTCAACAATTGTTAGACCTTCTTTAAAGTTAGACCTGATTGGTGTTTCAATAAATTCACCTGAGTGCTTAGCCATAAGACCACGCATACCAGCAAGCTGTCTAATCTGGTCTTTGTTACCCCTCGCACCGGATAATGCCATCATATAGATTGGGTTAAAGATACCTGGGTATTCTTTACCGTTTTCAATTCTTTTTGTCTTTTCAAGTTCTTCAAACAGCAGTCTTGTTACTTCGTTTGTTGTTTGTGACCAGATATCAATAATTTTGTTGTGTCTTTCACCTTTTGTGATAATTCCGTCAACATACTGTTGCCATACTTTTTGTGCTTCTTCTTCTGCTTTTCTTATTATTTCCCATTTGTTTTTAGGAACAACAAGGTCATCTGCTGATATAGATACACCGGCTTTCGCAGCATACTCAAATCCAAGTTCTTTGAGTCTATCAAGTGTCTGGGCTGTTATCTCATTTCCGAATTGTTCATATATCTCAGAGATAATTGCTGAGATTTTTTTCTTATCAAGGGGTTCATTTACAAATCTAAATCCTTCTGGGAATACTCTATTAAGGATTAATCTTCCTACAGAAGTTTCAACTATCTTTCCATCTTTTTTAACTTTTATTTTTGCAAGGAGGTCAACTTTTCCAAGGTCATAGGCAAGAATAGCTTCATCCTCATTTGCAAATAGTTTTCCTTCTCCTTTTGAACCTTCAATAATCTGTGTCAGGTAGTAAGCACCCAGAATAATATCCTGAGAAGGCATTGTAATTGGTTTTCCATGTGCAGGAGAAAGAATATTCTGTGTAGAAAGCATTAAGACATAAGATTCTATTTGTGCCTCTACAGATAAAGGCACGTGAACAGCCATCTGGTCTCCGTCAAAGTCTGCGTTGAACGGAGGACATACAAGTGGATGAAGTTTTATAGCTTTTCCTTCCACAAGAACAGGTTCGAATGCCTGAACAGACATTCTATGAAGTGTAGGCGCCCTATTAAGAAGAACAGGATGTTGTTTTACAACTTCTTCAAGGCACTCCCAAACTTCAGGTGCCTTTTCCTGAACCATTCTTTTTGCGTTTTTGATAGATGTTGCATATCCTTTTTCTTCAAGTCTTCTATATACAAATGGTTTGAATAACTCAAGTGCCATTATTTTCGGTAAACCACACTGGTGCATTTCCAGTTCAGGACCTACAACGATAACAGAACGTCCTGAGTAGTCAACCCTTTTACCTAAAAGGTTTTGTCTGAATCTACCTTGCTTACCTCTTAAAGAGTCTGAAAGGGATTTAAGTGGTCTGTTGTTTTGTGTAACAATTCTTCCTCTTCTTCCGTTATCTATGAGGGCATCAACAGCCTCTTGAAGCATTCTTTTTTCGTTTCTGATAATAATTTCAGGCGCATCAAGTTCAATCAGTCTTTTAAGTCTGTTATTTCTGTTAATCACCCTTCTATAAAGGTCATTAAGATCAGAAGTTGCAAATCTTCCACCATCAAGGGGAATAAGAGGTCTTAAATCAGGTGGGATAACAGGAATTACATCAAGAATCATCCATTCAGGTCTATTTCCTGATTTGATAAATCCTTCAATAAGTCTAAGTCTTCTGACTAATTTTTTCAGTTTTTGTTCTGCAACTTCTTTGAGGATTGTTTGTCTTACAGAATCTTTTATAACTTCAAAAATAGGAATGTCTGGATTTTTCTCTCTATAAATTTTGTAAAGTTTCTCAAGTGCAGAAGGTCCTCTATCTACCACAAAGCCATCTTCACCGTATTGGGCAACGAGATCTTTATATTCTTCTTCATGGATAAGTTGTCCAAATTGCAGATTTGTATCTTTAGGGTCTATAACCAGATAATATTCTTTTGATATAACGGCATCTATTTCTTTATCTGTAGGAATTTTTTCTCCAAATTTTATTCCAGCTTCTGCAAACCTTCTTGCAATTTCTGTTATTACTTTTTTATAAAGTCTTTCCTGTGTTTGCTTGAATTCAGGGCCAAGTTCATCAAAGCCTATAGCATAGGCTTTCATCTCTTTTCTGAGTTTGGCTGCATAGGCTTCCAGGTCAAGTCTTGAGAGGATATCTTTTACTTTTTCAGCACCCATTCCGTATTCATATTTTTCTGAGTGCTCATACTCATAAGCTTCTCTAAACTCTTCCTCAGATTTTACATATAACTTCACATATTTAGTTAAAGCCCCATCCATTAAAGGAATTGTGTTTGGGTCATTTTCAAATGCTTCTTCTTCCTCTTCATCAGGATGTTCAACAATAAGGTAAGATTCAAAGTATATAACCCTTTCTATATCCCTTGATGTAAGACCAAGGAGATTACCGATTTTTGAAGGTGTTGATTTTAAATACCAGATATGAGCAACAGGTGATGCAAGTTCAATATGACCAAATCTTTCCCTTCTAACATCAGACCTTGTAACCTCAACACCACATCTATCACATATTGTTCCTTCATATTTTTTCTTTTTGTATTTACCACATAAACATTCGTAATCCTTTACAGGACCGAATATTTTTGCACAAAACAGACCATCTTTTTCTGGTTTTAAAGTCCTGTAGTTTAATGTTTCTGGTTTCTTAACTTCACCGTGAGACCATTCTCTTATTTTTTCAGGTGAAGCAAGAGAAAGTCTTATGCTCTCAAATGGCATCAAGCCTTTTGCTTTGTTTTCTTCTATCAAGGTTGTAAACCTCCTTTAAAAGTTTAAAAGGAGGGGCTTATAGCCCCTTATTAAAGCTCTTTTTTCTTGCTTTTTGAAACTATATCAACTGTATCACAGGCTTGTTGTTGGCCGTCTTCCAGCTTACATTCAACATCCAGCGCCAGTGCTTTAAGTTCCCTTACCAGAACTTTGAATGATTCGGGAACACCTATGTCGTAGTAGTATTTACCTTTAACAATAGATTCATAGACTCTTTTTCTTCCTTCTATGTCGTCAGACTTAACGGTAAGCATTTCTTGAAGTGAGTATGCAGCTCCGTGTGCTTCCAGCGCCCATACTTCCATTTCCCCAAATCTTTGTCCACCGAACTGTGCTCTACCACCGAGTGGCTGTTGTGTAATAAGTGAGTATGGACCTGTTGAACGGGCGTGAATTTTATCATCAACCATGTGTATCAGTTTAAGCATATACATATATCCGGCTGTTACTTCCAGGTCAAATGGTTCCCCTGTCCTACCGTCTATTAGCTTCATTTTTCCATTAGGTTTAAATCCTGCAGCCTCAAGCATCTCTTTAATATCTTTCTCTGTTGCACCTTCAAATACAGGTGTTCTAACTGGAATACCTATTTCTGTCAGGTCTTTTACTACTGCTTTAAGTGTGTCTTCATCCAGTGTTTTCAGATATCTTTCAAGCTCTTTTATATCCTCATTTCTATACTTATCAATTATCTTGTCGCCTGTTTTGCTTGCTATTTTGTAATACTCAACAATTTTCTTGATAATTGCATCTTTGCTTGTAATTTTCTTAAGCTCTTCTCCTAATTTTTCACCAAGTTTTTTAGCCGCAAGTCCAAGGTGTGTTTCAAGTATCTGTCCAACGTTCATACGTGAAGGAACACCAAGTGGGTTTAATACTATATCAACAGGAGTTCCGTCTTCCATAAATGGCATATCTTCTTCCGGCAGAACAACGGAGATAACACCTTTGTTACCGTGTCTACCGGCCATTTTATCTCCAACCTGTATCTTACGCTTTTGAGCTATGTAAACTTTTACCAGCTCATTAACTCCTGGCTTCAGGTCTGCACCTTTTTGTGCTTGTTGTTTTTGTTTTTCGTAGATGTTTTCCCACAACTCTATTTGTAATTTTGCCTTGTTTACAATATTTTCAACCTTTTCTATAACCTTTTTATCTGAGAGAAATCCAGATGGGTTAACAACTATAAATCTAAGAACGTTGTCTGCTGTTTCTTTGGTGATTTCCTCACCTTTTTTCAGTATCACCTTTCCTGCAACCTTTATATCTCTTGGAACTTTTTGACCAATAATTAGCTCTTTTACCAGTTCATCCCTTCTTGCTGTAATGAATTTCTTTTTCTCTTCAAGTTCCTTATCAAGTCTTGCAATTTCCTCATCTATAAGTTGTTGGATATATTTGTTTTCTTTCTTTCCTGGTTTCTTTCTGGCGAATACCTGAACATCAATAACTATACCCTCTACTCCAGCAGGAACTCTAAGGGATGAATCCTTAACATCTGCTGCTTTCTCACCAAATATAGCAAGGAGTAGTTTTTCCTCTGGGGTTGGTTGTGTTTCGCCTTTTGGAGTCACTTTTCCAACAAGAATATCTCCAGGTTTTACATAGGCACCAACTCTAACAATTCCGTGTTCATCAAGGTTTGCAAGTGCTTTTTCATTTACACCAACAATATTTCTGGTAATCTCTTCTGGTCCAAGTTTTGTTTCCCTTGCTTCGCAAGTAAATTCTTCTATATGAATTGATGTAAATACATCATCTTTAACAAGTCTTTCTGAAATAACAATAGCATCCTCAAAGTTATATCCTCTCCATGGCATAAATGCCACAAGAACGTTTTTACCAAGGGAAAGTTCGCCTTTATATGTTGAGGTTCCGTCTGCTATTACTGAACCGGCAACTACTGTATCACCTTTTCTAACAAGAGGTCTTTGATTCATACAGGTTGCCTGGTTAGAACCTTTGAATTTCATAAGTTCATATACATCAAGTCCTATATCCAGTGGGTCATCCTCATTAATTTCTTCAGGATTAACACTGATAACAATTCTGTCTCCTGAAACAGATTCAACAACTCCACCTCTTTTGGCAATAACAGCTGCTCCTGAGTGTTCTGCTACTATTTTTTCCATTCCTGTTCCAACAAGTGGATATTCCGTTTTCAGCAGTGGAACAGCCTGACGTTGCATGTTAGAACCCATAAGAGCCCTGTTAGCATCGTCATGCTCAAGGAACGGGATTAAAGAAGCAGATACAGAAACAACCTGTTTAGGAGATACGTCCATATAATCAACTTCTTCTGGTGATACCAGTCTGATATCTCCTTTAGCCCTTGCAAGAACTCTATCGTTGATAAATCTTCCTTTTTCATCTATTGGAGCGTTAGCCTGTGCTATAACATATTTTTCTTCATCATAAGCAGCAAGGTATTCTATCTCATCTGTAACAACACCATTTTTAACCTTTCTATACGGTGAAACGAGGAATCCAAACTCATTTATTGTTGCATATACTGTCATTGAGGAAATAAGACCGATGTTCTGTCCTTCTGGTGTTTCGATAGGACATACCCTTCCATAGTGGGTTGGGTGAACGTCTCTGATTTCAAATTTCGCACTATCCCTTGTAAGACCTCCTGGACCTAATGCAGAAAGCCTTCTTTTGTGTGTAAGTTCAGCAAGTGGGTTAGCCTGATCCATAAATTGTGAAAGCTGTCCACCTTTCAGGAACTCAAGAATTGAACCTGTTACATATCTTGGGTTGATCATATCAGCTGCTTTCAGGTTAGGGTCTTCTATATCTACAGTTGCAACCCTGTCCCTGAAAGCTTTATTCATTCTAACAAGACCAAGTCTTGTTTGGTTTTCAAGAAGTTCTCCTACAGGTCTTACCCTTCTGTTTCCAAGGTGTGCTATGTCATCAAGTTCTTTCTTTCCAAGTCTAAGCTCAAGAAGATATTTAACAATACCAATCACATCAGGGAGAAGGATAAACCTTGCTTCATCATCAAGGTATGGCTGAACTTTTATCTCTTTGAATTTTTTAGATTTAAGTTTTTCTATAAGTGCCTCATCTATTTTTGTTCCGGCAGGTATCTTTTCTCTTCCTATTTTTACATCTTCAGCCAGTGCAAGTGGTGGATAGTTTTCCAATAAAGTATCAAGATCTAATGGTTTTATACTTTCCGGGATTTCGTGTATTTTTGCATTTAATTTAACTCTACCAACTTTAGAAAGGTCATATCTTTGTGGGTCATAGAATATATTTTCAAACAGTTCATTTGCTCTTCTCAGGAATGCTTTAGGGTCCATCACAGCAGTATCTGTAGGTCTCATCTTCCTATAAATATCAACCCTTGCAGCATCCCTGAAAGTAAAGTTAGCATTAATCTGTGGCTGGTCTTTTTTGAGGGTCTCGATGATTATATTTCCATATGGGGATTTTCTAAACACAAGTGGGGAGATAGCAACAATCTCTTCTATATTAATTCTGTCATCATTTAGATATTTGTCCAGATGTTCAGGTTCAACAGCAACCTCTTTTCTAACTGTAATTAGATTGCCCTTTTCATCTTTGTCTTCGGTGGTGTAAGTAATAAATATTTCATCATTTTGTAGTTGTTCTACAAGCTCTTCAGGTAATACAGAAACACCTTTTTCATCTAATATTTCACCATCTTTAACTTCAAATCTTTTTACTTCAGAGTAGAACTTTTTAAGGATTTTATAAGCTGTATCAAGGCCAAAAGCCCTTAAAATAGTTGTTCCAAGGAGTTTTCTCCTGTCTATTTTAGCGTTGAATATCTCAACATTTGTTGCATGTTCAAATTCCAGTCTAGATCCTTTTTCAGGAATTACAGAACCTTTATATATGATTCTTGTTAAGATATCTTTTGTTTTATCTTCTTTTGCTTCAAAGAAAATACCTGAAGACCTGATAAGCTGTGAAACTACAACCCTTTCTGAACCATTTATTACAAAATAAGCATGGTCTGTAAGTAATGGAACATCACCAAAGTATACTTTTTGTTTTTTAATAGTTTTAGGGGTTATTTCTCCAGTTTCAGGATTTACTTCATTTATAACAAGCTCAAGTAAAACCCTTAATGGAGCGCTATATGTAAGACCTTTATATTTACATTCTTCTATACTATTTTTCTCTTTGTATATTAAAACCCCACCACAATATGGACATGGAACTCCAGGACCACCTACATGTTCATTATCATCTTTAACAGATTTCCTGCACTTTCCACATTCCCAATCACCTATTTCATAAGCAATATAATTTATTGTTATCTGGCCGTTTGGGTCCTCAAAAGGGAAAGAGCTTTTAAATATTCCGTGCAGTCCTTTATCTGCTCTTTCATAAGGGTTTTTATGGAATTGGATAAAATCTTCAAATGAGTTTTTCTGAACATGTAATAAATCAGGGGGTTGTAATACTTCTTTTCTTCTGGACAAACTTTTTCTTAATGGGTTGAAAGGCAATTTTTCTATATTCCTCATACTACACCACCTTTTATGTTATTTTACTTATTCAATTTTTGTATAAAAATGAATAAAGGCAGACCACTCCATTAATGGCCTGCCTTTATATCTATAAACTGAATTCAGCTCTGCAGAAAATCAACTTACTTAATCTCGACAGAAGCACCTGCCTCTTCAAGTTTAGCTTTGATTTGTTCTGCTTCTTCTTTAGAAACTCCTTCTTTGATTGGTTTTGGAGCGTTATCAACCAGTTCTTTAGCTTCTTTGAGCCCAAGACCTGTGATTTCTCTAACAACTTTAATAACGTTAATCTTTTTGTCTCCTGGGCTTTGGAGAATTACATCAAATTCAGTTTTTTCTTCTGCAGCAGCACCTGCAGCAGCACCACCTGCAGCTGGAGCAGCAGCTACCATTGCAGCAGCAGATACCCCGAACTCTTCTTCTAATTCTTTAACGAGCTCAGCAAGCTCTAAAACAGTCATGTTTTTGATAGCTTCTTTGATTTCTTCCTTTGAGATTGTTGCCATAGTATTTAAACCTCCTTAAATTTTTTCAAATTTTTATTAGCCTTGTTTTTCTTTTTCTTCTTTAATTGCGTTTAATACCATAACCGCTTTTTGCGGAACAGCATTAAGCACACGCACAAAGTTTGTAACCGGTGCCATCATTGTAGCAAACAGCTGTGCCAGCAGTTCTTCTCTGCTTGGTAGTGAAGCAAGTTCATCAATCTTTTCAGGTGTAGCAAATGCACCTTCAACCAGTCCAGCTTTAACTTTAGCACTTTCATTATTCTTTAAAAATTCCTTGAGAGCCTTTGCAGCTGTAACTATATCTTCATAAGCAAATATTACAGCAGAAGGCCCCTGGAAAATATCAATTTTATCATAAAGTTCTGTTCCGTTGCAAGCCCTGTAAAGAATAGAATTTTTTATTACCTTAATTTCTGCATCTTTCTTTCTAATCTCTTTTCTAAAATCTGCCATAGAATTGGCATCAATACCTGTAAAATCAAAAACAACCATTAATTTTGCTCTATCTATTTTCTCTTTTACTTCATTTACTAACTGCTGCTTTTTCTGTATAGCTTTTCTAACTTCTGTTGCTGACATTTTCTATTCCTCCAAATTAAGCTGCTTTTGCTTCAAGTGATTTTAATACTGAAGCAACATCAAGTCTAACAGATGGGCTCATTGTTGTTTTCATAGCCATATTTCTAATGTATTGTCCTTTAAGACCGGATGGTCTAAGTTTTTGAACTGTATCGATAACTTCAAGGGCATTTTCAACAAGTTTTTGATTATCAAAAGATATTTTTCCAATAGGAACATGAAGATTTCCTGTTTTATCTACTTTAAATTCAACTCTACCTTTTTTAGCTTCTTCTACAGCTTTTGCCACGTTTTGTGTAACTGTTCCAACTTTTGGGTTTGGCATAAGTCCTCTTGGACCAAGTATTCTACCTAATTTTGCAACTTTTGGCATCATATCAGGAGTAGCAATCACAACATCAAAGTCCAGCCAGTTCTCATTTAATATTTTATTTATCATATCTTCTCCGCCAACATAATCAGCACCGGCTTCTTCAGCCTCTTTTACTTTTTCACCCTGGGTTATAACCAGAACTTTAAGCTCTTTACCGAGTCCATGTGGAAGAACCACTGAACCTCTAACCATCTGGTCTGCATATCTTGGGTCAACTCCAAGTCTAAAAACCAGTTCAACAGTCTCATCAAATTTTCTTTGGAGAACTTCTTCCATTTTTTTGAGAAGCTCAACAGCTTCTTCAACTGTATACGCTTTATTTTTATCTACAAGTTCTAAAGCCTTCAGATATTTCTTTCCTCTTTTTGCCATGGCTATGCCTCCAATCCTTCAACTTCAATTCCCATTGAACGGGCAGTTCCTGCAATAATTTTCATTGCCTGATTGATATCCTCTGTGTTCAGGTCTTTCAGTTTAATTTCTGCTATTTCTCTAAGCTGCTCTTTGGTAACTTTCCCGACCTTTTCTCTTTTTGGGTCAGAAGCACCTTTTTTAATTCCTGCAGCTTCTTTAAGTAGATAAGATGCTGGTGGAGTTTTGAGAATAAATGTAAAAGACCTGTCAGAGTAAACAGTAATTACAACCGGAACTATTGTCCCCGGCTTCATTTCTGCAGTTGCAGCATTAAAGCTCTTAACAAACTCCATAATGTTTACACCATGCTGACCCAGAGCAGGACCAACAGGTGGTGATGGTGATGCTTGTTGAGCTGGTATCATCAGCTCAATTGTTCCTACTACTTTCTTAGCCATAAAAATTACACCTCCTTGAGTTCTTTAAGCTAAACCGCTTGAACTTATATCTTCTCTACCTGAGAGAACTCAAGTTCAACCGGTGTAGACCTTCCAAATATTGATATAGAAACTATTAATTTTTCTTTGTCTGGGATAACCTCTTCTACAGTTCCTGTAAAGTTCATAAATGGACCTTCTATAACTCTTACCTGGTCTCCTTTTTGGAATAGTAATTTCTTAACTTTTGGAGCTCCTTTTTCTATCTGTCCAAGAACTTTTTGTATGTCCTTTTCATCAAGTGGAACAGGAACTCCTCCTGCACTTACAAATCCTATAATATATGGAGTTTTCTTTATTAAATCTATAAGGTCATCATTAAGCTCAGCTTTAATCAGTAGATATCCTGGGAATATTTTATTTTCAAGTATGATTTTTGCTTCTGTTTTATTTTCTTTACATTGGATTTTCTGTCCGGGTTTATATATAGGACTGTGCTGAACACACTGCTCATCGCCTTCTACACTTTCAATAACCCTAACTTTACCATCTTCTATTTTGAATTTAGTTATACCTTTTTTACCCATTACCTCTATTTCTCTATTTGCACCTTTCAGAGACAGCCTGTATCTTTCTTTCCCCATGGATTTAATTACGACTTTTTCTTCAGCAGGAACAAGAACCTTTTCAACAAGGTCTTTCATATTATTAAGCTCAAGCATTCTTAGAAGGTTTTCTTTTGCCCTTATCTCTAAATTAGACTGGGTATAAAGGGCATACCATTTCTTCTTATCTTCTTGTTTTTCCTGCTGGCTTTCTTCTTTTATTTCTTCTTGATTTTTCCTTTCTTCAGACATCTATTTACCTCATTTTATTTGTAAAGGTAATCAAAAATTCTTGAAAATATTAAATCCAATCCCCACAAATATAAGGAAACCAGTAAAGTAAAAACTATAACCCCAATAGTTGCATTTTTAACCAGCTCTTTAGATGGCCAGGTTACCTTTTTTAACTCTTCTTGAACTTCTTTAAAAAACTGAGGCAATTCACTAATTTTCATCTTTTCTCCATAAATCAAAAGCGGGGCAGGAAGGACTCGAACCCTCGACCGCGGGATTTGGAGTCCCGTGCTCTACCAACTGAGCTACTGCCCCTTTTAGTTTATTTTATTTCTCTGTGAATAGTATGCTTTTTGCAAAATTTGCAATATTTTCTAAGCTCAAGTCTTTCTGTATGTTTTCTCTTATTTTTAGTTGTTGTGTAATTCTTTCTTTTGCACTCAGTGCAAGCCAGAGTAATTATTTCCCTTGCCATTTATATTCCCCTTACTCAATTATTTTAGTAACTACACCGGCACCAACAGTTCTACCACCTTCTCTGATAGCAAATCTCATTTGCTCCTCTATAGCTACCGGCTCCATTAATTCCACTGTCAACTCTACGTTGTCACCTGGCATTAC
>NZ_JALVTW010000037.1 GCF_027023985.1 Persephonella sp.
AATACTGGCAGTTTTATGCAGAGTTATCAAAACTACCGGAAAGAAAAAGAAGGGACTATTTGAAGAAGTTATTGAATTTATTATCATATAGACCTATGGAGGAGTTAAGAAAGGAGGAAAGGAATATGCCACTTACCATAGATAAAGAGACAATGGAAAAACATCCACTTTATAAGGATGGGATAGAGAAAGGCAAATTAGAAGCTAAAAAAGAAGATATTTTAAATTTACATAAAGAATTAAATTTAGAACCTGAGAAGATATCCAAAATTTTAAAAGTTCCTCTTAGTTTTGTTAAAGATGTTTTAAAGAAAGGAGACAAATAAAGTAAGATTATCAAGGATTAACTAAAAAATTCCACGAAGTTGAGATAAGACTCTATAAATCTGCATAGTAACTATATTGAGGTAGATTTACGGCAGAATTAAAATTTATAATGGAATTATCTGGTATTTTTTTAGGAATTCATCACTAACATCAATCAGGCCTTTTTCTTTTAGTTTTTCAATAACTTCCGGAGTGCAGAATACATCATCAGGCCACTGGCGATAGTATCCATCTATCTCCCATTTTCTTGTGGCATCTAAGCCCCATATTTCCTTAATCCATACATCTTTTAGGGCATCAATATTGTTTGTTATTCTCCAGATCAGCATATAAGGATTATTCAGGTCGTTGTGCTCATTATCTACAAAAACAACTATTTTTAAATGTTGTTTAAATTGCTTTAGTTTGTTAAATATTTCCCTGACAGGTTTTGTTTTATTTACCTTTATAACAGTTATTGGATTTGCTGTGTCAGTCATATATTGTTTTAGCTCTACTATATCTTCATCAAGGATTTTTATTTTTTCAAAGAGTTTTTCGTCAGATAAAATCTCTACCTGTTTTTCAACAGGTTTTCCCGTAGCGTCTACTCCAAGTTTCCCACCTACCAATGCTTCATAACTGGAATGGTCAAGCTGGTCAACAATTCCTTCTGTGATTAAAAATGATTTTTCAGAAAGTCTATTTAATATATATTTTGTAAGTTCAGGATAATCCGTTAAAGGTGGAGCGTCCTCATTTACAAAGATTGCATGTTTTAAGAAACTCATCTGTCCAACGCCCCAGAAAGCGTGCATAATTTGTTTTGCATGCCCTTTATAAAGAGGATTTATTTTCGCAATCAGTAGATTATGGAAAACTCCATTTTCGGGCATGTGGTAATCTATCAGGTCTGGGGTTGTGGTCTTAAGCAGTGGCAGAAATATCCTTTCTGTAGCCCAGCCCATATATTTGTCTTCCACAGGGGGTTTACCTACAACTGTTGCATAATATACAGGATTTTTTTTCATTGTTATTGCTTTTACCGTAAGGACAGGAAAGTTTTCAACAGGTGTGTAATAACCGGTATGGTCGCCGAAGGGCCCCTCAGGTCTGAAATCTGTAGGATCAACTTCTCCTTCTATAACTATATCTGCATCTTCAGGAACATAAATATCGTTAGTGATACATTTTACTAAACGGGGATTTTGATTTTTTATAAAGCCGTATAAAAGCAGTTCAAACAGACCATAAGGCAGAGGTGCCTGTCCGCACCATGTATATAAAGGGTCACCACCTATTGCAATGGCGACAGGCATTTTTTTCTTTGCTTTATAATACTGATCAAAAAAATGACTGGCGTCTTTATGCACTTGCCAGTGCATTATAAGCTGGTTTTTGCTTATCTGCTGGATTCTATAAAGTCCAAGATTATTTAATTTTCCGTCCAGACTTTTTGTATAAACCTGTCCTGCGGTTATAAATCTACCTCCGTCTTTTTCCCATGTCTTGAGGATAGGAAGCTGGTCTAAATCAATCTGGTTTCCTGTGATTACAACTTCCTGTGATTTTCCTCTTTTGTTTGTTCTTTTGGGAAAAACATTTTTCAGTTTAAATAGCAGACCTAAAGCTGATAATTTTTCTTTTAGACTCTCCGGTGGTTTTATATGGAGGAGTTCCTCAATCTCAGCTGCAATTTCATCAGGATGTCTGCCGAAAATTTTTTCGGTAATGTCAAATCCTGCAAAGGCATTCATTAAAACAGGAATAGGATATTTTATATTTTTTTCTCTATCTATGGGATTTGTAAATAAAAGAACATTAGGTTTTTCTTTTTTTATCTCTATATATGCCAGATGGGGAATTTCCAGATTAACATCAAGAGGTTCATCTATTACCTTTAGCCGATTTAAAGAGCGTGCCAGATTTATGAAATTCTCCATTTTGTCGCCTTTTTAAGAAAGGGGCAAAAGCCCCTTTTATTTAGACATCAAGGTTTCTAACTTCCCTTGCATATTTCATAATGAACTCTCTTCTTGGTTCAACTTTATCACCCATCAGGATTGAGAATACCTCATCTGCCAGTGCCGCATCCTCAAGGGTTACCTGCATAAGTCTCCTTGTTTTTGGGTTCATTGTTGTTTCCCATAGCTGTTCTGGGTTCATTTCTCCAAGACCTTTGTACCTCTGTATTTCTACCCCTTGAATACCTGCTTCCCAGATAATTTCATAAAGCCTATCAAGATTATCCACTGTGTCTTCTTTGTTTTTATAGGTAACTTTTACAGGAAGCTCTCCTATTATGCTCATTATTTCTTTTCTAAGCTCAAGGAGTCTTCTATATGCGTAAGAGGTCAGGAAGTTTGCATCTATTTTAGTTGAAACTTTGCCAAATCTTTCTTTTCTATCACAGAATATATCATATTCCCCTTCTATCGGGTCATATTCATAATAAACGTTGTAGTTGTCCCCTAATTTTTCCTGGAGTTGTTGAACTATCTCTTTTACCCTCTCTTCGTTTGAAAGCTCATCATCTTTTATTGCAGTGTCCAGAACAGCTTCAACCACATTTTCATCTTTTTTCTTTGTAAGGCTTTTCTTTAGGTCTGCATATTCTTTTGCCAGTTTTGCCAGTTCTTTGACCTGTATTTTTGTCAGGTTTATATTCTCAAACTTAATCTCATCTGAAGCAAAATCTATTATTATTCTTGCCAGTTCTTCATCATCTTTGACGTATATTTCTGACCTGCCTTTTTTCAGTTTATAAAGTGGTGGCTGTGCAATGTATAAAAAGCCATTTTCTATGATTTGTGGGAAATATCTGTAAAAGAGGGTTAAAAGCAGAGTTGTTATGTGTGAACCGTCAACATCAGCATCTGCCATGAGGATTATTTTGTGGTATCTCAGTTTGCTAAGGTCAAATCCTTCTTCATCCTCTTCTGTTCCCAGTCCTATCCCTGTTCCTATGGCATTTATAATAGATCTGATTTCTTCGTTAGATAGAATTTTGTCTATTCTTGCCTTTTCAACGTTGAGGATCTTACCCTTTAGTGGCAGTATTGCCTGTGTTCTTCTGTCCCTTCCCTGTTTTGCAGAACCGCCGGCAGATTCACCCTCAACAATAAACAGTTCGCATTTTTCCGGGTCTGTTTCTGAACAGTCTGCCAGTTTTCCTGGGAGAGATGTATCCTCAAGGAATGATTTTCTTCTTGAGATTTCTTTAGCTTTTTTGGCAGCTTCCCTTGCTACTGCTGCCTCAATGGCTTTTTCTGCTATTTTTACAGCTATATCTTTGTTTTTATCAAAGTAATCAAGGAGATAATCTCCTACTACTGTTTCAACAACTTTTTTAACTTCCTGATTTCCCAGTTTTGCCTTTGTCTGACCTTCAAATTGTGGTTCTGGAACTTTTACTGATATTACAGCTGTAAGACCTTCTCTTAAATCCTCACCTTTTACACCACTTTTTAATTCCTTTGGTAGTCTCATAGATGAAAGGGTTTTGTTCATTGCTCTGGTAAGAGCAGCTCTAAAACCTGTTACGTGGGTTCCACCTTCAACTGTTTTTACATTGTTAACAAAACTTTCTATAACCTCGTTATAGCTTTTTGTATACTGGAAAGCCACTTCAACAATTATTCTCTCTTTTTCATCTTTTATATAAATGACTTCATCAAATAATGGGTCTTTTGCCTGATTTAAAATTCTTACAAAGTCTTTGATACCTTCGTGGTAAAGGAATTCTTCTTCTATATCCTTTCTTCTGTCTGCAACGAAAAATCTTACTCCAGGATTAAGGAATGCCAGTTCTCTAAGCCTTTTAGCTATTGTGTCATATTTAAAATTAACTGTTTCAAATATTGTGTCGTCTGGCATAAATGTTACTTTTGTTCCTGTTTTGACAGTTTCTCCGACAACTTTTAAAGGTGTTATTGGTTTTCCAAATTCATACTCTTGTCTGTAAACCTTTCCATCTCTGTAAACCTCTACTACCAGCCATCTGGAAAGGGCATTAACTACTGAAGCACCTACACCGTGTAAACCACCGGAATATTGATAAGCCTTCTTGGAGAATTTACCACCTGCCCCTAAAACGGTAAATACCATCTCAACAGCAGGTTTTCCTGTTTTGGGGTGAATATCTACAGGAATTCCTCTACCATCGTCTTCAACTGTTATAGAGCCATCCTCATTGATTATAACAGAGATATTTTTGGCATAACCTGCCATTGCTTCGTCAACGGCGTTGTCCACCAACTCCCATACAAGATGGTGAAGTCCCCTTTCGGAGATATCACCGATATACATGGCAGGTCTTGCACGAACGTGGTCAAGACCTTCAACCACATCTATTGCTTCGGCTCCGTATTCTTCTTGTTTCTTCTTTATTTCTTCTGACAAGTTTTTACCTCCTTAATGATTATGACCTGATGGAAATTTATGCAATTTCCATAGGCATTACAATAGCCTTATATTTTTCATTTTCATCTTCCGGAAGTATAAGGGTCTGGGCATTTGGATTTGTAAATCTGATTATTATTCTGTCTCCATCTATGGCCTCAACAGCTTCTATTAGATACCTTGCATTAAATCCAATGGCAAATTCTTCTCCTGAATACTCAACATTTATTTCATCTACAGCTTCACCGTATTCTGCAGAGGTTGATTTAAGTTCAAGTAGATTTTCTTTGAGGGTTAGTTTTATAGGTTTAGGGTCTCCTTCTATAATTGCAGAAACCCTTTTTACTGCATCAAGGAATTCTTTTTTATCTAAATGTATCTCTATTGAAAATTCTGTAGGAATTACCTTTGTATAATCTGGAAATGCTCCTTCAAGCAGCCTTGACATTAATATCCATTCCGGTGTTCTGAAGAATACCTCCTGTCCTGAAGCTGCCATTTCAACATCTTCAAGTCCGGTAAGCAGTTTTTTTAGCTCATTTAAGGCTTTTTGTGGAACAATTATGTTTATATCTCCGCTACCATTTCTGTTTATTGTGTAAAGGGCAAGCCTGTGTCCGTCTGTTGCAACAACATCAATTGTTCCATCCATTGATTTGAACAAAACACCCTGTAGTGCAAATCTGCTTTCTTCCTTTGATGTGGCGTAGGCAGTTTTTGCAATGGCTTTCTGTATCTCATCTCCGGATACTATAAATGCATTGTCTTCAGGAAATGGATACATCATAGGGAAGTCTTCCGGAGATACAGTTGGAAGATTATATTTTGTTTTTCCAGCTTTTATTTTAAGGGTATTGTCCTCAAGTTTTATATAAACCTCATTTCCCGGTAAAAGACGGGATATGTCTGTCAGTTTTTTTGCGTTTACACAGGCAGTTCCTTCTTGTTCAACTTTTGCAAAAACCGATACGGAAACATGAACCTCAAGGTCTGTTCCCTGAACTATAAGTTTGCTGTCTTTTGCCTCAAGGAGAAAGTTTGATAGTATTGGAAGGGCTGATTTTTTTTCTGTGGCTGATATGGCTTTCTTTAGAACATTTTGAAGGTCAGTTTTATCTATTAGTAATTCCAATTTTAGAATTACCTCCACATAGTTTATGTATATTTTACCATTTTTGAAAAATTGGTATAAGTATGACAGAATTAGAAATTAGGAATTATCTACTATCTGGCTCCATAAGATTTTAAAAGTTTAATAAGATTTTCATATCTTTCTCTAAATGAATTGTCTTCTTTTACATATTCATGCCAGCGTTCTTCAATCCATTGTAAGGGGGTTTTTCCTCTGCAGACAAAATTCGGACTTACTCCCTTTTTTAAGAATTTTTTAATTCTCTTAAAACAACCCTTATTATTATCATAAAAATACTTATCCATACACTTAAATAATTTTACAGGTGATTTTAGATACTCAACTATTTCTTTGTTAAAAGGTTTTCTCTTAAAAGCATAAGTCCATGGTTCCCTTATTTTTTTGTTCCTTACACAAACATCTGCTCCTTTTTCTACCAAATATTTAACCAGTTTTATATCGCCAAAATAGGCCGCATAATGCAATACTGAAAAACCTTTTTTATCTTTGAAGTTTACATCTGCTCCATTTTTTATAAGTTTTTTTACCTGTTGTAAGTCATTTTTCTTAACGGCTTCAATTAATTGTTGATTCAAATTGCTATTTGCAAAAGAAAAAGAAAAAATAAATAAAAAAATTAAACCAAGAAAAATTGATGATTTTTGCATAGTATCCTCCTGATTTTAAGTTAAGATTTAAGCTACTTTCTTGTTTAGGATAAACTCATGAAAAAATCCTAATATATTTAAACAGCTATCTTTATCCTTTGCAATAAGAGGTTTTACCATATTTGACGGTATTCCAAGTATTTTTGCAATTTCTTCAGGGGATAGGCTACCATCCAAATCTTGTTTATTGCAGGCAATTACAAAAGGCTTTCCTGTATTTTTTATAAAATCAATAAACTTTTTGCTCTTGTAGATACTTTCAGGATTAGCACTATCTACAATAATCACTGCACCGTCTTTATACTGGCTTAAGATATCAAGCATAAAATCAAATCTGTCCTGTCCAGGTGTCCCAAAAAGATGTATATTTGTGCCGTTTATCTCAATTTTTCCGTAATCCATTGCAACAGTGGTTTTGTCTTTTTGCAGTTTTTCTGTTTTCTGGGACAGTTGAACTTCTGTTTTAACAGCATCCCCAGTAAGCGTATTTATAAATTGTGTTTTTCCTGCGGCAAAAGCACCGGTAATAAGTAGTTTTAAATTCATAGCTCCCCTCCGTTTTTTTATAATACTTCTGCAAGTTCAAGGCTGTATACGTTTGATATTCCTTCCCTTGCAGATACTCCCAGTAATCTATCTGCATAAGATGCCATTGTATCCCTAAGGGTAACAACTATAAACTGGGCTTCCTGAGAAAGTTCTTTCATCAGCTCTGCTATTTTTCTGGCATTTGCGTCATCAAGGTGTGCATCCACCTCATCAAAGTAATAAAATGGTGCAGGTCTATACTGCTGAACTGCGAACAGGAATGCAAGTGCCGTTAATGTTTTTTCTCCACCTGACATAATTTCCAGCCTTTTTACATCTTTTCCCCTTGGTCTTGCTTTCAGGAGTATTCCACCTGAAAGAGGGTCTTCTTCATTTTCAATCTCCAGATAGGCCTTTCCTCCGGGAGATAATCTTTTGAATATCTTTCCAAGATTTTTATTAACTGCTTCATACACTTCCATAAATGCCTGAATTTTCTTTTGTTCAAGATTTTCTATAAGTTCTTCTATTGATTTTTTCTCGTCTGTTAGAACTTTTAATTTCTGGCTAAGGTCTTCGTATCTTTCTTTTATTTCTTCGTAATCTTCCAGTGCTTTCTGGTTAACTGCTCCAATCTGTTGTCTTTTTTCTTGGTACTCTCTAAGCTCTTTTTCCAGTTGTTTTAAATCTCCTTCTATTGCTTCTCCGTCATACTCTTCTTTTAGGAGCATTAATTCTTCTTTCAGGTCTTCAACCTTTTGTTCATATTTACCTTTGTCTTCCAGCAGATATGTAATTTCTTTGTTTATATTTTCTTCCTCATATCTGAGGATTTTAAGCTCTTCTTTGAGACTTTCTATCTTTTCAAGGAGTGTATCCCTTTCTTTTTCTTTTTCTTTCAGGCCTTTCCACAGGTTAGACAATTCATTGCTAAGTTGTTCAATCTGGGATTTTATCTCTTCAATCTGTTTTTGTTTAAGTTTTATGCTGTCCTCTGTTTTGAGTTTCTCATTTTCAATCTGGAATATTCTTACCTTCAGGCTGTTTTCCAGTCTGTCTGTTAATTTTTCAATCTGATTTTCCAGCTCGTTTTTCTTTTCTCTTAGGGAATAAACTTTTTGGGTTGCTTCTTCCCATTCTTTTCTGAGTTTATGGAGCCCTTCACTTTCCATTTTTTCAAGTATTTCCTGCTTTCTTTCTTCCACTGATTTTAGCTGCCTTTCCAGTTCTGTTAGGTGTTTTTGAGCCGTTTCCAGTTTGTTTTCTATATCAAGCTGTTTTTTCTTCAGGTTCATTATTTCTTCTTCAAGGATGTTTATTCTGGAGGCGTTTTGCTGGATTTTTTCTTCTATTTCCCTGTTTCTCTCAAGGACATTCTGGCTTTCTGTTTGAAGCTGGTATAACTCTTTTTCTGTTAAAGCTGTTTTCTGGTCTATTCTTTTCAGTTCCTCCTCCATCATTTCTTCTTCTTTTTTCAGTCTGTCATCTTCTTTTTCCAGTCTGATTTTTTCCTGTTCCAGTGTTCCTCTGCCAAGGGAAGCCCCTTTGTGTTTGTCTGCTCCACCTGTGATTGTTCCACTTTTTTCAAAGATATCACCTTCGAGGGTTACCATTCTAAAGGTTCCTATGCCAAGTGTTCTTGCAGCATCAAAGCTTTCTACTATAACTGTTTCGCCAAAAACGTATTTAATGGCTTTTTCTATATCTTTGCTATACTCAACAAAATCTGCAGCAAGGCCGATAACACCTCTCATTAGAGGTGGCTTTGTAGCTTGCTGAACTCTAATTCTGTTTAAAGGTATAAATGTGGCTTTCCCTGCTTTGTTTTGCTTTAGTATTCTTATGCACTCTTCTGCAACTTTGTCATCCTCAACAACAATATTTTTTAGCCTTCCTCCTGCTGCCGCTTCTATTGCTGTTGTTAGCTCAGGGTCTTTTACTCCTATCAGGTCAGCAACCTGTCCGTAGACTCCTTTTACGTCTCTGATAAGGGTCATTACTTTATCTTTTCTAATCTGGGAAAGCTGGGCTAAAATTTGGGCAAGTTTCTGGAAATTTTGTTCTATTTTTTCCCTGTTTTCTTTTAATTTTTTGGTAAGAGTTTCTTTTCTGATTTTTAATCTCTGGAGTTCACTTTGAAGGCCTTTTATTTTTCTTTCCTGTGATTCAACGAAGTTTTTGATATTTCCTTTGGATTTTCTCAGGCCTTCTAATTCTTCTGTAAGCTGATCTATTTCCTGTTTGTAGCTTTCTATTTTTTCCAGTGTTCTGGTTAGTTCCATCTCAAGATGGAGTTTTTCTTTATGGAGGTATCCCTGTTTTTCTTTAAGCTCTTTTTCTTCTTTTTCTATCTGACCAAGGTCAAGTTTTGCTTTTGAACCGCCTATTTCAATCTCTTTTAGCTTTTTGTTTTTTTCTTCTAATTCTTTTTCTGCTTCTTCAAGCTCCCTTTTTATTTCTGGAAGTTTTCTTTTTAGATTTTTTATTTCCTCTTCAAGCTGGATTACTTCTTTTACTTTTTCCTCTTTTTCCTTGGCCAATTCTTTTAATAGTTCTTGAAGTTCCTGAAGCTGCTGTTCTATTTCTGATTTCTTTTCGTTGAGATGTCTAATCTGAGAAGTTATTGCCCCTTCTTTTTCTTTGACTGGTAAAAGTGATTCCTGAAGTTCGTTAAGTTTGTTTTCCAGTTCTTTTATCTGGGATATCTTTTCTTTTTGTTTTTCTATAGACTTTTCTTTGTCCAGATATAGCTGGTTTATTCTGTTTTCTACCTGTCCTAATTCCTGCAGGGCTTTTTCTTGTTCAGTTAGAAGGAAATACAGTTTTACCCCTTTGATTTTTTCCTGAATTTCTTTAATCTTTTCTTCTAACTGGGAGGCAAGAAGTGCGTTTTCCCTTTCTTCTTCAAGTCTTTTCAGGTTTGATTTAACTTCCTTCAAAATTAGTTTTGCAGATGATATTTTTTCCTCTGTTTCTTCAAGGTCTTTAAGGGCTTTTTCTTTTCTTTCTTCATATTCTGTGATACCTGCAATTTCACTGAGAAGGTCTCTTCTTTCGGAAGGGGTCATTTTGATAAATTTAAAAATATCCCCCTGTGTAACTATGTTGTAGCCCTGCTTTGGTATTCCTGCATAGGAAAGGAGTTCCTCTACTTCATACTGTTTTGCAGGTCTACCGTTTATCTTATATGTTGATTTTCCGTTGTGTTCTACTTTTCTGTAGATTGATACTTCTTCATCATTTAAAGGGAATGCTCCCTCATTTTTGAAAATCACTTCAACTTCTGCATATTCTGCTGATTTTCCCCGTGATGAGAAAATCAGGTCAGATAGTTTCAGGGCTCTCATTGATTTTGCAGTTGCAAGACCAAGGGCAAAAACTATAGCATCCCCTATATTACTTTTACCAGAACCGTTTGGACCAACTATTCCAACAAAGCCATTACCGATGGGAATAGATAATCTGCGGTTTCCATAGGATTTGAATCCATAAACATTTATCCTGTCAATATAAGCTCCTGACATTTTTATACCCTGATGCAGTTATTTTTTACTTTTTCGTATTATTAGTGGAGGAAAATTAATCAAACTCGCCTTTGTTTACTTTTTCCCTTAAAACCCTTTTGAGTATTTTACCTGTGGCATTTCTTGGCATATCTTCCACAAAGTAAAATAATTTCGGGATTTTGTAATTGGCTAATTTATCTTTTAAGAAATTTCTTATCTCTTTTTCTGTCAGATTTGAATTTTCAGCCAATTTAATAAACGCAACAGGAATTTCTCCCTGAGTTTCGTCTTTTTTGCCTACTACGGCAGCTTCCTCAATCTCAGGGTGGGACATCAGAGCCTCTTCTATCTCACGGGGATAAATATTGATACCTTTTGAAATTATCAGGTCTTTTTTCCTGTCAACAATATAAATATATCCTTCCTCATCTACATATCCCATATCCCCTGTAAGCAACCATCCGTTTATCACTGTTTCTTCTGTAGCTGTAGGGTCTTTGTAATACCCCTTCATTACATTATCACCTTTTACGATAATCTCTCCTATTTCGCCTGTAGGAAGTTCCATAAGCTCATCATCTACTATTTTTACCTGATAGTCAGGCAGTGGTGGTCCTACCGAAAGGGGTTTTTGTTTTTCAAGTCTGTTTATTGATACCACCGGAGAAGCTTCTGAAAGACCGTATCCTTCTAATAAAGGAACTTTAGGGAATTTTTCTCTCATTCTTTTTAATGTGGCTTCAGGTAATGGGGCAGCCCCTGATATAAAAACCCTTAGTTTGTTAAACCACATAAAATACCAAGGGAGTTTAGCTTTTGATAATGCGTTATAGACTTCCGGAACGCCCATAAAGATGGTAACCCTTTTAAGCAGTGTCTGTTTCAAGATATTTGAAAATGGCAGTATAGATTTGATGATTACGATTGCCGAACCAACATAGATTGGCAGCATAACAGTTGCTGTCAATGTAAATGTGTGAAACATAGGAAGATAAACTATAAATCTGTCTTTATGGGTGAGTTTAAATAGTTTTTCTATATTCACCAGATTTGAAAAGATATTTCTATAGGTTAGCATTACACCTTTAGGTTTTCCTGTGGTTCCGGAGGTATAAACCATTATGGCAACATCATCAAGCTCTCCCTGTGGCTGGATATGTTCGTAATCTTCCATTGAAAGTCCTTCATCAAAAGGAAGGTTCCTTTGGTCAAAATTTTTGTAATCTCCAGTCCAGATTATTTTTTGAACTTTTGTATTTTGAAAAATATGTGCCAGTTCTTTCTGGAATTTATCCTGTGTTATTAGTAGTTTTGAGTCACTATGATCAAGAATATATTCAATCTCATTCTTTTTTAAGAATGTATTTACAGGAATTGCAACAGCACCTAATTTGGTAATGGCAAGTAAAGCGATTATAAACTCTTTTGAGTTTTGCATTAATATTGCAACATGGTCTCCTTTTTGGATACCGGCAGATAATTCCAGATATCTGGCAAATGAATCAACATAATGTTTAAGTTCAGAATGGGTTATCTTGAGCTTGTCTTCAAATAATGCAGGTTTTTTTCTGTATTTTTTAGTGTTTTTTTCAAGTAACTGGTAGAAATTCTGATAAGGGTATTTCTCTCCCATCTTTCACCTCTAAAATTTATATCCAACAGAAAGATTCACAAGATGGGCGTCCATATCTGTGAATTTACCTTCTATATTTGTGTTATGGATATTTCTATCTATTTTTGTCACATAAAGGTATGCAAGCCCTACTTCAAGATTATTTGTTGGTTTCCACAGACCACCTAATGAGAATATCCATCCGTTTGCATCCGGTAGTTCAAAGCCCTGTGTTTTTTCAGGGATCGGTGTTTCATCATAGGCTATACCTGCCATTCCTGTGAATTTTTCATTAAATTGGTGTCGGACTCCTAACCTTATTGTTTTACTGTCATGCCAGTGTTTGTCTTTAGGTTGTCCTAATGTATTTTCTGCAACAGGGTCATCAAAATTAAAGTCTAATTTTTTATAGCCTCCCCAGAAAGTAATTTCATAGGTCAGGTCAAATGTAGTTGACGGGATTGGAGTATAGGCAAATCCAAGCCTCCATTCTGCAGGCAAAACAACTTTTACACTTCCCTCTGTGGATATAGGATAAAGTGTAGGTCCCGGAAGTATAACATTACCGGTTGCCTGACCGTTTATTTCAGGCTTTATCTCTGATTTATAAATAGTTGCAACCTTTACTTTATCAAAATTAAGTGCTGCGGATAGTATATATCCAAAAGAAAGACCACTATCTCCGCTCAAATGTAGTTTGTATCCTGGTTCCCTTACAGCTTTTATTTTTCCGGAAGCATAAACGGTTCTTAATCCTGCGCCCAGCGAAAAGTTTTCATTTATTTTGTATGCTGCAGTTGTATCAAACTCAAAGACTTTTAGTGTAAATTCTTCTGCTGTCTGTTTTTGGAGACTTGAAGACCATCTTTTTGACAGTCCAAATGGTGTTGTAAATGAAAAACCGAGTCTAAGATTATCTGTTGAAGGTATTACCAGATGAAAATATGGAACGACAAACTCTTCTTTTTTGGTTTTTGCGTCAGATATAAAGAAAACATTTGTTATCTGGTCTCTTGCATATCCTTTAAAATGTATTCTTGGCAAATAAATATATTTAATCCCTAATTCAGTTAAGGTTTTGTTTTCAAGCCAGCTCATTGCTGCAGGGTTATAGTAGGCAGTGTCCGCATGGTCTGCACTTGCAAAATAGGCAGCGGCAGTTGCCATTGCCCTTGTGGATTGTTCTGGAATTTTATATGCAGCACCGAAAGCTGTATAACTGATTAAAAGCCCTGCCATAGCTAAGCTTATTTTTCTCATAGTAAACCTCCTCAGGAAAAATCTCTTTCCATTCTAAAACATATTATTTGTAAATCTCAATGATTATAATATATCTGATGATTTTTCTATGGAGGATAGAATGTTTTTAGACAGGCTGAAAAATTTCAAGAGTTATAAAACTGAAACAACACCTTGTAAGATAAAACTTTCTTCCAATGAAATGCCATTTGAACTGCCGGAATGGCTCAAAGAAAAAATAGCCGAAAATGTAAAGAAAATTCCATTTAATAGATATCCTGACCCAACATCACAGGAACTAAAGGAAGTAATAGCTGATTTTTACGGGATAAAACCTGAAAACCTTGTTCTTGGAAATGGTTCAGATGAGTTAATTCATCTACTTGTTACTGTGGTCGGGGATATTAAACAGCCTGTTATGTATCCTGTCCCTACATTTCCCATGTATCAGGTGTCAGCTGATATATTAACAAGACCTAAAGTTGAGTTTCCCCTTGATGAGAATTTTCAGCTTAAAAAGGAAAATATAGACAACGGATTGTCTTACTCTCCAGTGCTTGCTTTTTTTGCTTCTCCCAATAATCCGACAGGAAATAGTTTTGATAAAGAGCTTATTAAATATGTTGCTAACCAGAATATTTTTACCGCCGTTGATGAGGCTTATATAGACTTTTCCGATAAAGAGGATTTTGTGAAAGAAGCTCTATCTTCTGGAAATATCGTTGTTCTCAGGACAATGTCAAAAATAGGTCTTGCAGGTATAAGATTAGGTGCTTTAATTGCCAATGAGGAAATTGCTTCATTACTGGATAGGGCAAGACCACCTTTTAATATTACATATCCTACACAGGTAATAGGGAAAATAGTTTTAAGTGAAGGTAGAGAGGTTATAAAAAATCAGATTCAGACCATAAAACAGGAAAGAAAAAAAGTAATGGAAGAGGTTTCTAAGATAGAAAATGTTAAAGTTTACCCTTCAGATGCCAACTTTTTCTTGATAAAAGTTCCAGATGGAAATCTTGTTCATACAATGCTGATTAAGGAAGGGGTGCTTGTCAGAAATATGTCACATCTGCCCTATATGGAAAATTGTTTGAGGGTTTCTATAGGTAAACCTGAAGAAAACAAAATATTTGTTGAAAAACTAAAACTGGTTATGGAAAGGCTTTAAAATTTTTAAATGTAATAATTCAAGAAGGAGTAGTTATGGAATACAGAAATTTAGGTAATACAGGTCTAAAGGTATCTGTTATATGTCTCGGTGCTATGACATTTACAGAAAAAGGCTGGCGTTCTGCAGGAACAATGTCTTTTTCTGAAATACAAAAGGTCGTTGACTATGCCTTAGATAACGGTGTGAATTTTTTTGATACTGCAGATATATACGCATTTGGAGAAAGTGAAGAACTGCTTGGTAAAGCTCTTGGAAACAGGAAAAATGATGTGATTATTGCCACAAAAGTTAGAGGTGTTATGTCAGATGACCCGAATGACAGAGGACTTTCCAGATATCATATCTTTAAATCTATAGATACTTCTTTGAGAAGATTAGGTAGAGACTATATAGACCTGTATCAGGTTCACTGGTGGGATAATTCAACACCTATAGAAGAGACAATAGATGCTTTAAATGACCTTGTTAGGATAGGAAAGGTCAGGTATATAGGAATATCTGATTTTGCAGGCTGGCAGATAGCAAGATCAGTATCACTGCAGGAAGCTAAAAACTATGCAAAATTTGTATCAGCCCAGATGTATTATTCTCTACTGGGTAGAGATATTGAATTTGAAGTTGTTCCTGCATGTGAAACTTTAGGACTGGGAATACTGGCGTGGAGTCCACTGGCCGGCGGTTTTCTTACAGGAAAATACAGCCGTGATAATATTCCTGAAGGTAGCAGATACGCCAGAATGGAAAGACCATTTTTAAGATTTGATTTTGAAAAAGGATATTTTGTGGTTGATGAACTTAGAAAACTGGCAGAGAAATACAATGCTACAGTTTCACAAGTGGCTTTAAACTGGATAAAAGCAAAACCATTTATAAGTTCAATTATTATTGGGGTTAGAAGTCTTGAACAATTAAAGGATAATTTAGGCTGTGTTAACTGGGATTTATCAGAAGAAGATATATCTTATCTTGATGAAATTACTGCACCGGAAAGACCTTATCCTCAATGGTTTTTAGATATGTTTGCAGATCTCTAAGGAATTGCCAATGTATACCTGGGAAAAGATTTTTTCTGAGATAAAAAAATACAAAAGGGAACTTATCTTGGGGCATATTTTTGCCCTTCTGGCAATTGCTGTAAGTGTTCCGACTCCTCTGTTTCTACCTTTACTGGTAGATGAAGTATTACTAAACAAACCGGGGATTTTTGTCCATACATACAACATGATTTTTGGGCAAGGTAATCCTGTAACATATACCCTTGCAGCTCTAATTATTGTTTTAATCATGAGAACCTTGTTTTTTGTGTTTAACGCACTACAGGCAAAGATTTTCACAAAAATATCCAAAAGCGTTACATATAAAATTCGGGAAGACCTGCTTAAACATATAAAAGATTTATCAATGGCTGAATTTGAGACGGTAGGAAGCGGGGCTATTGCTTCTAAGCTTATTACAGATGTTAACACCATTGATGAGTTTATAGGAAAAACAGTTAGTAGATTGCTTATCTCTGTTTTAACAATTATTGGTGTAGCTGCTGTTTTGATTATGATTAACTGGAAACTTGGGCTGCTTATAGTTTTCTTAAACCCTGTAGTTATATATTTCACCACCCTTGTTGGACGCAGGATAGGGAAACTCAAGGCAATTGAAAACAAAGCTGTAGAAAAATTTCAGGAAAAATTAACAGAAACCCTTGATTTATTCTGGCAGATAAGAGCAAGCAATAGAGAAGAATCATTTATAAATGCAGTTTTAAAAACTGCACAAGAAGTTAGAGATACAGCTATAGAGTTTGGTTGGAAAAGTGATGCAGCAGGGAGACTATCTATGCTTGTTTTCTTAGCCGGATATGAAATTTTCAGAGCAACAAGTATTCTCTTTGTTGCATACTCAGACCTTACAATCGGTCTTATGCTCGCGATTTTTGGGTATTTATGGGTAATGATGACACCTGTTCAGGAACTACTTGGGATACAGTATGCTTTTCACTCAGGGGATGCAGCTCTAAAAAGAATAAATCAGATATTCGAGATGAGAAAAGAACCTAAATATCCTCATATACTAAATCCTTTTAAAAATAGAGAAACCACTTCAGTAAAACTGAAAGATGTTTATTTTTCTTATGATGGAGAAAACTATGTCCTGAAAAATATCAACCTTAAAGCTGAAGAAGGCCAAAAAATAGCCATAGTAGGCGCAAGCGGAAGTGGTAAAACAACACTTGCACATATTATTGTTGGATTTTATCCTGTAGATAAAGGAAAGGTTTTATACGGGGATATTCCTGTTGAGGAAATTGGACTTGATGTTGTCCGTGAAAATGTGTCCCTTGTTTTGCAAATGCCTATGATGTTTAATGACACTGTCAGATTTAACCTGACACTTGGTAGAGACATTCCTGAATATAAAATATGGGAAGCTTTAGAAATAGCCCAGATGAAAGAGGTAGTAGAGGCATTACCACAAAAGCTGGATACACTTATCGGAAAAAATGGAGTTAGACTTTCGGGTGGTCAAAGACAAAGGCTGGCTATAGCCAGAATGATTTTGCAAGATCCTAAAATTGTTATTCTTGATGAATCAACATCAGCCCTTGATACCCATACAGAATATAAACTATTTAAAGCATTGCAAAAATATCTTGAGAAAAAAACAGCAATTATCATCGCCCATAGATTATCCACTGTTCAACAGGCAGATTATATCTATGTCCTTGATAAAGGGGAAATAGTAGAAGAAGGAACCCATCAGGAGCTTATGGAAAGAGAAGGCCTTTATAACCAATACATGAGGAAATATTTTTCTACAGAAACACTATAAAAATTTGGTAATTTACCGAAAATTATTAGGATAGATAAAAAAATATTAATGGAGGTATGAATGAAATTTTTATCTAACATGACCATTAAAATGAAAGTTTTAATTCTTTCTGTAATTCCTCTTCTTGCTATTCTAATTTACACCTCCATTTTTTTGTATGACCATTACAAAAGCTATTCCGAATCTCAAATCATTGAAAACAGTGTTCATCTGGCAACAAAAATATCTGCTGTTGTCCATGAACTTCAAAAAGAAAGAGGACGAACGGCAGGTTATCTTGGAAGTGGTGGAAAAAAGTTCAAATTTGAACTGCAACAACAAAGACAATTAACAGACCAAAAAATAAATCAGCTCAAAAGTTACCTAAATCAAGTTGATAAAGATGAAATTCCACAATCTACATATACAAAACTTCAAACGGCTTTATCTGAATTGAATAGATTAAATCTAATAAGGTCTCAGGTGGATAGTCTAAGTATTCCTGTAGAAGAGGCCATTAATTATTACACAAATCTAAATAAACTATTCTTGGAAACAATAGGTTCATTTGCCAAAAATAGTTCTGATGCCACTATAACAAAGGAACTTACAGCATACACAGATTTTCTTTTTGCTAAAGAAAGGATGGGAATTGAAAGAGCTGTTTTATCTGCAGTTTTTGCAGAAAATAGTTTTACACCTGCGCTTTATACCAAATTCATTTCACTTTTAAGTGAACAAAAGGCATTCCTAACTGCATTTAAAATAATAGCCCCTGATGATTTTCTCCAAAAATATCAGCAAATTGTTAGCGGCCATGTAGTTGAAGAAGTCAAAAAAATGGAAAAAATCGCTATTCAAAAAGCAAACGAGGGAAATTTTGGGATAGATCCAGCATATTGGTTTGATACTATCACACAAAAAATAAATCTGATGAAAAAAGCGGAAGATTATATGTCTGCTAGACTTCTGAAAACTATTGATGACTTACAAGCTAATGTAAAAGAAAAATTTATAGCAGATGTTATAATTTCCCTGATAGTTATAACAGTGATAGTTATAATTGGTTATCTAATTAACAAATCCATAAATACAACAATTACATTAATCCAAAAAGAACTGAAATACATAGCAGATACAAAAGATTTCACTAAGAAAGTTAGAGTGAATACAAACGATGAAATGAAAAGTATTGCCGATTCTATTAATTATCTGATAGAAGCGTCAAGAGAGGCAATAGAACAAGCTAAGATTTCAGCACAGGAGAACACATCTATCGCAGCTGAGCTTTCTGCAACTGCTTCAGAAATAGAAAAACGAGTAGAAGAAGAAAGTCAAATCGTAAATCAAACCACAACTAAAGCACATTCTATAAGAAAACCTCTTGAAGTTTCTGTGGAAAAACTTGACCAAACAAAAGACAAAATCATCAAGGCAAGCACAACCCTGGATGAAGCCAGAAACAAAATTACAGGTCTTATTGAAACAGTTAAAACCAGTGCAGCTGAAGAAGTAAAAATAGTTAGTGAACTTGAGGAACTAAAAGAAGCAACAGAGAAAACAAAAGAAGTTCTAAAACTTATTGAAGATATAGCAAACCAAACAAATCTACTTGCGTTGAACGCTGCAATTGAGGCTGCAAGGGCAGGTGAGTTTGGAAAAGGATTTGCTGTTGTCGCTGATGAAGTAAGAAATCTTGCAGAGAAATCCAGAGAATATGTTGAAAATATAACAAACACAATAATGGAACTGCTGAATCATATCAACAACATTGCCCAGAAAATATCCCAGAACGCCAACACAGTTAATAAACTTGCAGAGGAATCCTCACATGTTGAAGAAGATGTAAACACAATTAATATAATAATGAAAGAAACAGCAGATGTTTCAGAAGATGCATCAGAATCAATAAAAGCAATAGTAGAAGAAATCAAGGGCATAATAGCAGATATAGAACATATAAACGAGATATCCTCAGCAAACACAAGAAGCGTTGAAGAAATTGCCAAGGCCACGGAACACCTCTACACTATGACAGAAAATCTCAGCAAAATACTTGAAGAATTTAAAACATAGTAAAATATCAGGCAGGGCTTCCTCCTTGCCTTTTTCTTTTTTCTTCCCAAATTTTTCTTCCGTTGTCCTATAATAGATACAGATTTTTTCAGGGAGGAAGTATGGAAATATTAGAAGGTTTAAATCCCCAGCAAAAAGAAGCAGTAGAATATTTCAGTTCACCGCTTCTTGTTCTTGCAGGGGCAGGTTCAGGAAAAACAAGGGTTATAACACATAAAATAATGTATCTTGTGGAAAAATTTGGTATTCCTGTTAATAGAATACTTGCTATAACATTTACAAACAAAGCTGCCAATGAAATGAAAGAAAGGGTGGTCAAAGCCCTTGATTTACAAAATGAACCTGAATGGATAACTACATTCCATAGCCTCTCGGCAAAAATTCTTAGGATAGAGGCCCAGCATATAGGATATAAAAATGATTTTGTTATTTATGATGAAGAAGACAGCAAAAAGGTTTTAAAAGATGTGATAAAAGAGTTAGACCTTGATAGCGAGGTTTATAAACCTGAAAGACTAAAAAATATAATAAGCCAAATAAAGCAAAATCTGGATGAATCTATACTTGATTTTTACGCATTTACTATGCCCCACCTTCCAAAAATCTATCAAAAATATCAGGAGCACCTTGCATTTAGTAATGCGATGGATTTTGATGATTTGCTACTGAATGTGGTCAAGCTATTTAAAGAAAATCCTGAGATTTTGAAAAAATGGCAGGAAAAGTTTGATTATATTCTGGTAGATGAGTATCAGGACACAAACCTTGTTCAGCATGAGATTTTAAAGCTGATTGTTGGCAACAGAGATTGTATTACCGTCGTAGGAGATCCCCAGCAATGCATATACACATGGAGAGGTGCAAATCCTGAGAACATACTGGATTTTGAAAATGATTTCCCTAATACAAAAATAATAAAACTTGAAAGAAACTACCGCTCCACAGAAAAAATACTATCAGTGGCAAACAAAGTAATATCAGATATAAGAGGTCGCTGGAAAGAAAAGGTTCTAAACCTATGGACAGATAAAAAAGGTGGAGAGGATATATATCTGGTAATTCTGGAAACAGATAAAAAAGAAAGTGATTTTATAGCAAGGAAAATAAAATCAATAGTAAATGAAGAGGGGTATCAATACTCGGATTTTGCAGTGCTTGTTAGAATGTCTTACCTGTCCCGTAATATAGAAGAAGCGTTTATAAAACATAATATTCCGTATCAGGTTATAGGCGGGGTTAAGTTCTATGAAAGGGCTGAGGTAAAAGATATCCTTGCATATCTTAGATTTGCCTTAATACCAACAGATACACAGGCATTTAAAAGGATAATTAATCTGCCTTCAAGAGGAATAGGAGAAAAAACTATCCAAAAAATAAAGCAGTTTTACGAAACAGACTGGCTTCAAGCTTTACATGATGCTTATCCATCTCTATCTAAAAAAATTCAACTTAGACTTCAAGAATTTCTTGAACTGATTGAATATGTAAGAAACCACGCAAATACCTCTCCTGCAAATACAGCAAAATATGTTGTAGATGTTATCAAGTATGAGGATTATCTAATGGATAAATACAAAGACTGGGAAGATAGGATTGCCAATATCCATGAACTATTTAATGCACTAAAAGAAGTGGAAAAAAGTGGAAAAACATTTATGGAATTTTTAGAAGAAAGTTCTTTATCACAGGCTCAGGACCATCTGGAAAACTCAAATACGGTTAAAATTATGACAGTTCATGCTGCCAAAGGACTGGAATTTCCTGTTGTATTTATCGCAGGTCTGGAAGATGGAATATTCCCAAGCGGAAGGTCTTTTGAAGATATTGAACAGATGGAAGAAGAAAAAAGATTATTCTATGTGGCAATTACAAGGGCAAAGGAAAAATTATTCATGACTTATGCAAAACAGAGGGCATCTTTTAGCGGTTATCTTAATGAAACTAAGCCATCAAGATTTTTAAAAAATATAAAAGACAGTGTAAAAATACTGGCAGATAAAAATATTGTTAAAAAATCTAAAAAATCATCAAAATCTGCTACAAGCTATGGAAATAAGGCATTTTCTTCATCTTCAGATATAAGAATAGGACAGCTTGTTAAACATGATCTTTTTGGAAAAGGGGTTGTTAAATCTATTTCAGGAAACAAGGCAACGGTAATCTTTGAAAAGGTAGGAGAAAAACAAATTATGAAAGATTTTCTAAAACCAGTTTAGATTACTGATTTTCTTTTAGAACTTCTTTAACAAATTCTACAGGAAGTTCTAAAACTTCAGCTATTTTATTGGAATCCCATCCAGTTTTTTTATGCAAATTAATTACTGCTTCTTTTTGGGCTTCTAATTTACCATCTTTAAAAAGTGGATGTTTTTTTATTGTTTCTTTATCTATGGTAAGTGGCATCTTATTCTCCTCCTTTCTTAACTCCTCCATAGGTCTATATGATAATAAATTCAATAACTTCTTCAAATAGTCCCTTCTTTTTCTTTCCGGTAGTTTTGATAACTCTGTAAGTATATCCCTAAAATATTTTGATGGATTTTTGACATCACATAAAACTGCCAGTATTTTATCTGTTAAATCCTCACTTTCCAAAAGTTCTTCACATTTTATCTCTTTTATATCTTTTAAAATATAGCTAAATTTTAGGTTTTCCTTTTCAATTTTATTTTCCATTTTTAGAGGTTTTTCTCCCAGATATAAGACCATCTGAAGAATATCCTTTGATGGATATTTTTGGGAAATCAGCGTGTAATATTCCAGCATTCTAAAGGGCATATTTTTATCGTTTGTTGTCTGGAGTTCCAGATGAAAAATCTTTCCATCTTCCAATTCCACAAGGAAATCAACTCTTCTGTCTTTTACTTCCGGTAGAGATGTATCAAGTAGTTTTGTTGCAGATTTACCTGTTAATATCTGGATAAACTTTGGTGGTATCTCTTGAATTACATCCCTTAAGGTTATGTCTAATTTGGCTATTTTTTGCCTTGAAAAATTTTTATTTTATTATAACTTATACTGTTGAATGTTTGAGGGAATATAGGATTCTGAGATTATTTATCCCTCTATTGATTAAAAGAAGGGCAAAAACCCTTAGTGTTCGTTGTGTTCTTCTCCATGTCCTTTATGCATAAAGTAGATTGACACAGCAATTAGAAAAACACCAATACTCAAAAACAGGAGATTTTTAATATCTTCATACTTAAACTCAATTGCATATTTGAAAAATGTAACTATTAGAACCATAAGAATTACTTTTGCCAGCTTTTCTTTAAGCTGGTCTAATGTATGAACAACAAGTATTTTAGAGGCTTTTGTATCTTGTTCCATTGCATCTATTTTTGAAATAAATAGTTCATATAAACCAAGCCCAAATATAAGTAAAACTGTAGATATTAGATAAACGTCAACTGCAGATACTATATGCTTTATAGCTTCTTTATGAAACTCTTGGAAATAATCTATAGAAGAAAACATATGAAATGCTTCTTTAGTTACGATAAAAATATCGTAAGTTCCTATTATTACAAGAACAAATGCAGCTAAAACACTGGCAACAACAGCCAGAAACACCATAAATCTACTTTCCCATAGTATCCTCTCAACTACTTTTTCTATTACTTTGAACAATACTTAACCTCCCTTTTTGAAAAATATTTTAACAGGAAGGGGCATTACGCCCCCTGAAGAATATCACATTGTAAGATCAAGGATTTTTCCGGCTTTTTCTATGTCCTCTGAAGATGGTTTTCTGCTTTCTGGAGCTACTTCCTTAATAAGCTGAGCAAGAATATAGATAAGGGTTCCAACTATCTCAGGAAGTCTTTTTTCAAGCTCAGCTTCCAGTGGATATTTTAAAGGTGGCATTGTTGCAAGGAAGTTTAGAACATCTTCAACGGCAATTTCTTCTTCAAGTTTTCTAAATTTTTGCATAGACTCTAAGAAACCTTTTGTAAGAGGAACATCTGATTCCCAGATAACCTCTCTGGCATTATAACTTGCATTTCTTTCTCCAATTAAAAGCAAGTCATAAAGCTTTTTCTCAACTATGTCTGTAATTTCTTTAGCCTTGTTTTTGTCGATATCAAGGCCTGCTGCTTTCCTCATGAGTGCTTCCAGCTTGGCTACTCCAACAACTGCCATTTTACTGACCTCCATTTTTATTTTTTTCTTCTAAATTCAGAAGATTATACTCTACAAATGAAACTTTAGCTAATTGTTCAAGTCCCCATACAAAAAATACAGTTGTTGCTGCTCCCCAAAAAACACCTTCTATGTATTTACCGATGACCATCTCTCCTAATAAATTAAATTTCGCCATCAATGTTATCAACACAAGAAGTAGAAAAATTCCGTAATAGGCATATCTGTAGTAATCTAAATCTTTAAGTGCCAGAATAAGCAAAGCCTTAAAGGAAAATTCTTTTATCATCTCTTCAGGTTGCTTGTTTTCCAGCTTTTTTTCTAATTTTTGTCTGTCCGCTGAGGTAATCTGCTTAAAGGAAATAACATGGTCAAGGAGATTTGCAATCCAGCCATATCCAAACAACAATCTATTTCCCAGTATCAAAAATGATACAAGACCAAGCAGATATGCAAATTCAACAGATGTTGCTGTTAATACCAGCACAGAAAACCCATAAAAAAGCATTAAGATTAAAATGCCGAAGGTAAACCAGAATATAAACCAGGCAATTTTTTCATAATTCATTATTTACCCTCCTTTTTGCCTGAAACTCCATATTCATAACCATGCTTAACAAAATATTCATCCTTAGATAAAGGATGAACATACTTTAAGGTTGTATTAACGATATCTCCTGTTTTTAACTCTGGAGTTCCTTTTTTCAGTTTTATTGCCACTGTTGTTATTCCCATAGGAACCAGTGGAATATTTACAGGGATATTCTCAACTTTGTAAGCCTTTTGAGAGGTCTGTTTTCCCGGTTTAAATATAAAGGATTCCTGTTTAACTGTTAATGGTAATGTTCCTGGGTTCATAACAGATAGAATTACCGAGTGTGAAGGCTTATCATAAACAGCTCCTATAACAATTGGAGAAGCCGGAATTTTTCCAACAGCCTCAATGGTATTGTTATAAGTAATATAACTACCTATTCCCCAGCCAAGCATAATAGCAATAATTGAACTGACAAAAAACAATACTACTCTGTTCATATTTATCCTCCTTTTATTTGATTTAGATTTTTTATAAAAATGAGCAGGCCTGAGGCCTGCTTAAGAAAAGTTTATTTTATGCTTGTTTGTGTAGAGCTTTTTTTGAGTTTCTCTATGTTTTCAAAAAGGGATTTAAACTTCTCTTTAGTTCCTGTTTTTGCTTTAATTTCTTTTTCAAGTTTTTCAATCTGGTCTATAAGTGGCTTAATATCTTTGTCATTTCTTACATAACCAAGAACTTTTGCCAACTTAATCTGTCTTTTAGCTTCCTCAAGCAGTTTTAGAGCTTGCTCTGGTTTGTCTTTAAAGCGTTTTGATGCATCTTCTACAAGGAGTGAAGCAATTGCAATAGGTTCTGGAATGATAGTTGTATCAATTTCTATAGTATTCATAGCTACCTGAAGTTGAGAAATGGCATTTTTAACCTTTCCTTCTTCCAAAAATTTATAAGCAAGATCTATAGCTTGCTTGTAAAGCCCTATTGGCAGATAAGCTGTTTCAATAACTATTTCATCTCTTAATGCATTTAATAAAATTCTTGCCTGAACAAAATCATTATTTTTGACTGCTTCCTTTACCTGCTGTGCAAGTTTTTGTGCTTGTTTTATGTCTGTAATTCCAACTACTTCATTAACTACAGCGTCAATCGGTAATCTGTCCATTTTACCGTGATATTGTTTTTCTAACTTATCAACCCTTTCTTTGAGAGCCTTTAAAGCCTTTTTAGCTTCATCAACTTTGTTATGGGTAAGTAAAAATAGAACTCTGTTTCCTTCTGCATATATGCTTGCAGCTTCTTTGATTATTTTTTGCAATTCTTGCTCTCTTACTTTTTGGGTGCTTCTTTTACCGGAACTTTTTATAAGAGAGCTTGCTGTTTCCTGTTTTTGCTTTATGTTTAATTTTTTATTTTCTTCTTTTGCAAAAACAGGTGAAGCTATAATTGCTGCCGATAAAACAGCGCTTAATAATCTTCTCATGGCTCACCTCCTTTGGTTTAATCAATTTTTTTGTTTTTCAAAAAAAATAAAAAGGGCACGCAGCCCTTTTGTATTAAGTGTTTCCTCTCAGGCCTTCTAATTCTTTTTTTAGATATTCTTCTGCTTCTTTTTTGCTGACCTCTACCATTAAAACCCCTGTGTTGATAAAAAACCTCCTATTTTCTGGCAGTTGTTTAAGTAGTTCAAGACTCTTTTTAAGCTGTTCTTCTAATAATTCTTTTTCTTCCATGACTATCCTCTCTTATTTAGAGGATTTGCCCTCTTCCTGCCCTATTTCCCTTGTTTTTTGGAGCAGTTCTTCTGTTTTTGTATAAGCTTCTGCTATAGCTTCCTCAAGTGTTCTTCTAAGAGCTTGGAGAGAAGCTATTTCTTTTGCTATTTGTGTTAAAGCTTCTTCTGCATTAAGTTCTGCAGATATTCCGGAGCCTATGCTGACTACTACCCTGTCTGGATTTTCTATTTTTGCCTCAATCTGTGCTCCAGCTCCAATCGGAATGAGGATATTCTTACCTTTACCAAGGTCTCTCAGATTGTTTATTGTTTTGATTGCAGTTCTGTAAGTTGCTATATTTTCATCAATAACTGCAATTTCAGCTCTGAGAGCCTCAATTTGAGCAATATATCCTCTTAGCTCTCTGCTGAGTTCTTCTGTTGTAGGTTGTTTTTTTACCTCTTTTTTTGCCATGGCTATCACCTCCTTTTATTTGATTTTTATTTCTACCCAACCTGTTGTTTGTTTTTCTTGTGGCAGATAAAGGACATAACGGGATCTTATATCTACCTTTAATTCTTTTAAAAGCTTTTCACGAACTTCTTTTATCCTCCAGAAAAACAGCAAATCCCCTTTAAACGAAACCTCTGTCCACATACCTATACGAAGTGGAATATCCCATTTTTTAAGGTCATTAATTAGTGGTTCGTAGAAAATAGAGGCAAGGGGATGGTCTTTTAAAAAGCTATGTTCTATTTTTGCAAGTGCTTCTGCATAAGAATGTGCTGCCGCTTTGAGCTTTTCAAGATGTGGACTTTTAATCTCAAGGGGAATAATGCCTTTGAAAACTTCTGTTTTAAAGCCTTTTATATCTTCCCAGTTTTTTAGGTCAAAGACTTCTATATATTTTTCCTGTATATCTTTTTCTGGAAGGTATGTTTTCTCAGGGATATCCAGCTGGTCTAAAACAGGATATTTGCTCAGGACTATTTCCTTTACCTTGTCAGAAACATCTTCAAATTTAACATCTGAACTTAAAAGATATTTTTTGACTTTGTTTTCTATCTCTTTGTCTTTTTTTACGTAATAGAAAATAACCGCCGAGGTTATTGCTTCTGTAAAAAGATTTCTTGGGAGGAATGGTTTACCTTCCTCATCCCTTGGAAATCCATGACGGTTGAATATAACAGGTGTCCAGCAGATAAGTTCCATCTCTCCCTTCCCCTCTACTTAAATGCTGCTAGCAGTTTATCTGCTTTTTCTGCTATATCAATGTCAAACAGGGCTATAGTTGGTAATAACCATGACACCCTAAATCTTGCATCCCCATCCTTATTCTCTCCCCAGTAAGAGAGAGCTACCCTTCCAAATCCTGCGTCTTTTTCAAGGTCTTTTGCTCCCCTTAAAAATCTCCTTGCTACGTTTGGAAGCTGCTCATAAGGAACAGGTTTTCCTTCTTGACCTCTTTGTTTTACAAGTTCAAGAGCTGTTCCTACATTTCTTAATGCCTCAATGAGATTATGGAGTTTGTGTTTTTTGAAATAGGCAAGAAGAATACTACCTGCTGGAACTCTAAGAATTTCTATATTTTCTTCTCCTTCCCTCAATTCCCCTACCAGATACGCCCTTCCATGCATCATCTCAATATGGGCGAATATCTTTTTGTTTTTTGGAAGTTCATGGATGATTTCTTCTACTTCGTAATGAACATCTTCTTCTGTGTATTTGTCTCCTGCTTCTCTTTTTCCTGCCTCTGCAGTGAAATAGGTAGTTTCTCCACCTTTTTTACCGAATAAAAGGTCAAACCCCCATCTTTTGAGAGCTTTTAGTTTAAACTCCCTTTCTTTTTCTGGTTGTCCCAGTGTTTCAAATACAAGCGTGTTTATTGCCTGTAATTCTCTTAGTTCCACAATGTTCATCTGGCCTCTCCTAACTATTTATATTTTTTAATGTATATAATTACAATTTATTTCTAATAAAAATATTGTCAAGTTTTTTTAGTAGAAAAAACTAAAATTTATACTGATATGAGTCATGAGCTTTAAAATCAATAATTAGCCAGTTTCCACAATTAAGACAAAAATCATAAAAAGCAAATCTTAAGCTATGTAAAATGCTTTGAAACTTAATTAAAAAAGTAGGAGGTAACACTATGGCAGTAACAGTTAACTTAAAAGGAAATCCAGTTGCTTTAGCAGGGCCTGAAATCAATGTTGGAGACAGAGCCCCAGAAGCAGTTGTTGTTGCTTCTGACCTTTCAGAAAAAACAATTGGTGGTGCAAAAGGAAAACCACAACTTATTATCACTGTTCCATCACTTGACACACCTGTATGTGAAACAGAAACTAAAAAGTTCAATGAGCTTGTTGCAGGACTCGATATTGATGTAACAGTTGTTTCTATGGACTTACCATTTGCAGAAAAAAGATTTTGTGAATCTTACAGCATTGGCAATGTAACAGTTGCTTCTGACTTTAGATACAGAGATATGGAAAAATACGGTGTTCTTATTGCAGAAGGAGCTCTTAAAGGAATTTTAGCAAGAGCTGTTTTTGTTGTTGATGCTGAAGGAAAAGTTGTTTATAAGCAACTTGTTCCTGAAATCACAGAAGAGCCTAACTACGACGACGTTTTAGCTTGCGTAAAATCTTTATAAATAAAAAGGGGCTTAATGCCCCTCTTTCTTTTCTAAAACCTTTCTCCTAAAATCATTTACCTTTTTTAAATCTTCTCCTCTATAGAGATGCAAAGGCGGATAATAGGTAGAAGCAAAAAGTTCAAATCCTAAGGCTACAGCCCTAACACAAAAATGTCTATCTTCTCCCCAAAGTGATAAGTTATAAAGTGGTTTAAAAGAAACTCCCTTCTCTAAAGCTTTTTTGCTTATTAAAGTACAGGCACCTAAGCCTCCAACTTTATATATTCCTTTTTTCTTCAGTTTTTTTATAAATTTCAATGCTTTTTTAGATTTTATTTCTTCTGGAGCATTTACATACTTTACTTCAAAAAGATTATATTGGTCAGATAACCATACCTGTGGATATTCCATAGAATCTGTAGGTTTCCATTTAGTCCAGAAAACCTCGGAAATTATATCTTTCCCTGTAGAAATTAGATGTTTTATTGTTTGCGGATATAACAGCAAATCTGAATCAACGAAAAACAGGTAATCATAATTTTTTTCTCTTGCATAATCAATTATCCTGTCCTTAAAATCAGCTACTTTCCAAATCAGATTATCTGTCCAGTGATGTGTAATATCATCGCATTTGTATTCATCATTTGAACCATACCAGGATTTTTCTAATATTACCCTATCTGTTTTATTTCTAAAGTTTTCCAACAAATTTTTAGATGCTTCTTCAACATTATCATCTATGAAGAAAAAATCTAAGTTCTCAAAATATTCCAGATACGTCAGGAACTCAAGAAAATACTTTAAAATCTCTGGTTTTTGCCTTATCGGTGAACCAACCAAAACTTTCATTGCTTTACCTAAAAATACTTTGTAAAGGATTAACTGTAAGCTGTTTATTTTTATAAGAATTTATTGCTTCAACAGCAGCTTTCGCAGCTCTTATTGTTGTAAAATAAGGAACTTTATGTTCTACTGCAGCTCTTCTTATAAAATATGCATCAGACCTTTCCCTTTTACCTGAAGGGGTATTAATTATCATTTTGATTTCACTATTTCTAATTCTGTCAACAACGTTTGGTCTTTCTTCTGATAATTTACTTACCCTTATTGAAGGAATTCCTTTTTCAGTTAAATATTTATGGGTTCCTTCTGTTGCGTATATTGTAAATCCCATATCTACAAGCTTTTTCGCAACATCAACGACCTGAGGCTTATCCCTATCGGCTACTGATATAAATACTATCCCTTCCGTTGGAAGTATTGAGCCTGCTGCTGCCTGAGCTTTCCAGAATGCCATTCCAAAATCCTCATCTATTCCCATTACCTCACCTGTGGATTTCATCTCAGGTCCCAGTAGTGGGTCAACTTCTGGAAATCTGTTCCATGGAAATACCACTTCTTTGATTGAGTATCTTTTGAAATTTTTATCCCTGAAATCTGAGGCTGGATGGGGTTCTTTTATCTCAAACACTTCAGGAACTATTTCTCTAAGTTTTTTACCTATTATGATTTTTGAAGCAATTTTTGCCAGCGGATAGCCTATTGCTTTACTTACAAATGGAACTGTTCTTGAAGCCCTTGGATTAACCTCAATAACATAAATTTCATTATCTTTTACTGCATACTGAACATTCATAAGACCTTTAACATCAAGGGATTTAGCGAGTTCTCTTGTTTGCCTTTTAACTTCATTTATAATCTCATCTGGCAGTGTATATGGAGGAATACAGGTTGCACTATCTCCTGAGTGAATTCCTGCTTCTTCTATATGCTCCATAACAGCTCCAACCAGAACATCTTCTCCATCAGAAACAGCATCAACATCAAGTTCAACAGCATCTTCCAGAAATCTGTCTATCAAGAGAGGTTTATCTTCTGATACATAAACAGCTTCTTCTATATACTCCAGAAGCTCTGCTGTATCATAAACAAGTCTCATTGCCCTTCCACCTAAAACATAAGAAGGTCTAACAAGCACCGGATAGCCTATTTTTTCCGCTGTTAGAATTGCTTCTTCCTTTGACCTCGCTATACCGCTTTCAGGCTGTTTTAGACCAAGTTTTATAATTAGTTCCCTAAATCTTTCCCTGTCTTCTGCAATATCAATACTTTCAGGAGAAGTTCCGAGGATGTTTATACCTGCATTTTGTAATGGAACTGCCAGTTTTAAAGGTGTTTGTCCACCAAACTGGACAACTACCCCTATTGGTTGTTCACTCTCTATAATATTTACAACATCTTCATAAACTATAGGTTCAAAAAATAGTTTGTCCGATGTGTCATAATCAGTTGAAACTGTTTCAGGGTTGCAGTTTACCATTATCGCTTCATAACCTTCCTCTTTTAAAGCCCATACACAATGGACACAGGCATAATCAAACTCTATACCCTGTCCTATTCTATTTGGACCACTGCCTAATATAATTACCTTTCCTTTTTTCATAAACTCCTCCTATTTGATAAAAATTCTTATGCCTGCGATGCCATAGGCTCCTGTTTTTAAAACTTCAGGTATTTTATCTTCTGTAATTCCTCCAAGGGCATAAACAGGAATATTAACCTTCTGGACCACTTCTTTTAAAGCTTCTAATCCTTTAGGCTCTCCTTTCCCGGGAGTTTCAAATATCGGGGAAAATGTTATATAATCTGCCCCTGCCTTTTCTGCTTCAATTGCTTCTTCAACAGAATGACAGGATTTACCAACAATTAACTCCGGAAACTTATGCTTTATAACCTCAATCGGAACAGACTTTGAAGGCAAATGAACACCATTAGCACCTGTCAAAACAGCTATATCAACTCTATCATTAATAAAAAATGAGGTGTCATATCCTTTTAGAAGATTTGATAATTTCTGTGCAAGGTAAAAAAGCTGGTCAGAGGATAAATCCTTTTCCCTTAATTGAAACATTCGGATGCCTGCATCAAGCATCCTTTTTATCTGGGTTTCAAAGTCATATTTGAACTGTTTTCTGTCAGTTATTGCATAATATTTTTTTAGAAATGCCTGCATTACTCACCTTTATCTAGATAAACTACCAGACCAAAAACAGCAACAGCAAATATAACCATGCCTATGATTATTGCCGGAAACCAGAAACCTGGATCCATAATTATCCTCCGAAATTAGTGCTGTATAATATTTTAAAATAAAACTCTGGAGTAAATCTATGATACCTGAAGAACTTATCCAAATACTTGCCTGTCCTGAATGTAAAGGGGAACTTTTATACCTAAAAGATGTTTTTGTTTGTGAAAATTGTATGCTTAAATTTGAAATTATAGATGATATTCCTGACTTTCTCCCGGATGATGCCCAAAAAATAACACAAGAAGAGCTGGAAAAATTAAAAAATGAAGGATAATATTCTGGCCTTTTTAAAGGCTGTTTTGCTTATTGTTATTCTATTTTTGCCTATATATCTAATCTCTCCATCGGAAAAACAAAATTCTGAATACAGTATCAAAAAGGTAAATCCTGACCAGTTCAATGTTGAGATAGGTATTGAAGGGGGGACTCTGAAAAAAGCCCTTGCCGGTGATGCAAAAACCCTTAATCCTGTAATGGCACAGGAAACAACCTCAACAGCAATGATAGGAATGATGTTTAACGGCCTAACCAAAACCAATGTAAAAACCTTACTACCTGAGCCCGACCTTGCAGAGAGCTGGGAAAGGGACAAAACAGGAACCATATGGATTTTTCATCTGAGAAAAAATGCAAAATGGTTTGATGGAAAACCTGTTACTGCAGATGATGTTGTATTTACCTATAACCAGATTTATTATAACCCTGATATCCCCACCTCAGTTAAGGATATGCTTTATATAGAAGGTAAAAAATTTATTGTAGAAAAAATTGACAAATACACAGTTAGATTTAAAATACCAAAACCATTTGCACCCTTTTTACAGGCTGTCGGGGAACCAATACTACCTAAGCATATCTTGGAAAAAAGTGTAAAAGATAAAACCTTCACTTCAACATGGGGAGTAAACACAGACCCTAACAAAATAATAGGCACAGGTCCATATAAACTTGTTGAGTATGTAATAGGACAGTATGCAATATACGAGAGAAATCCTTACTATTGGGAAAAAGACCAAAAAGAACAGAAACTTCCTTATATAACAAAAATAAAAGCCCAGATAATAGGCGACCCTGACGTTAGGTTAATAAAATTTGTTTCAGGTGAAATAGATTACTACGGAGTCAGACCTTCTGATCTTCCTGAGCTATTACCAAAGGCTAAGGAAAAAAACTTTACAATTTATAATTTAGGTCCTACACCATCAACAACATTTGTTGTTTTTAATCAGAACCCTAAAGCCCCTATTCCTAAATACAAGCTAAAATGGTTCAGAAACAAAAAATTCAGACAGGCAATTTCATACGCAGTTGATAGAAAAGGGATAATAAACATAGCTTATAATGGCCTTGCATATCCGATTTATACAGGAGTTACCCCTGCAAACAGAAGACTATACGATGAAAACTACTATCCTAAATACCCTTTTAACCTAAAAAAAGCAAAACAGCTTTTAATCGAAGCAGGTTTCCACGAAGGAAAAGATGGATATCTGTATGACGCTGAAGGGCACAAATTACAGTTTACCCTTATAACAAACTCAGGAAATAAAGAAAGGGAAATAATCGGAAATATCCTGAAAGACGACCTGAAAAGAATAGGCATTGAAGTTAATTTTCAGGCTATAGATTTTAATAATCTTGTAAGCAGGCTGATGTCTAATTACGATTGGGAAGCAGTAATAATCGGTTTGACCGGTAGTATGGATCCTTATTTCGGCCAAAATGTATGGCTTTCTTCCGGACATCTTCACATGTGGTATCCTGCCCAGAAAAAACCTGCGACAAAATGGGAAGCAGAAATAGACAGATTATTCCAGCAGGCTGCTGTAGAACTTGATCCTAAAAAGAGGGATATGCTTTATAAAAAAGCTTTTAGAATAATAGGAGAGGAGCAGCCTATGATATTTATAGCTGCTCCTGAAGAACTTCTTGCAGTTAAAAATAAACTTAAAAATGTATTTCCAACCGTTTGGGGATGGTATAAAGATGAGTATGTTTATATAAAACCTTAATCATTGTTTAACCTTTACACTACTTGTATCCAAAGATAGAATAAGTTTTAGTAATTTTCTTAATTCATCTGGTGGAATAGACCTTTGTCTCGGCATATAGATAGCCCTTGGTTTCATACCATATTTTTCAGGACCAATTTTTTGCCATTTTCCAAAGCTTGCAAATTTAACACTCTTAAATAGCTTTTCAACTGCATTAGGCTGTCCTTGATATTCTTTTGCTATTACCCTGTAAGGAATAGAGTTTTTAGGCTTATCAATATCATGACAGGCAAGGCATCCATATTTACCGGCAATCTGTCTGATTTCCTTTTCAATTTCTTTCTGGTCTTTGGCTACAGCAAAGGAACTTAGAACACATAAGCTAACGAGCCCTGCAATTAATTTTTTCATAATAATCCCTCCATTTGAGATTATAGTGATACTTTTAAGATTAAGGAAATATCGGTTAGTTAGCACTAATCAGAATCAAAGGTTGATAAAAATCAAATATTGATTATCAATGACTTACGAGATTAAACACCTTTGCACAAAACTCAAGGTCAGATGTTAGCTTCAAAGCATAATTGAGAGAATTATGCACAGCAAAACTGCCATGTGTTTTGATGATAATAATATTGTGAGGATTATTTGAGAAAAAATCAGAAACAGCTTCAGCCAGCTCAGGTGAAGCACTGGGATACTCAGGCAATATAGGAACTTCCTTTAAAAATAGCTTTCCTTCATTATCAACAGGGACAAACTTTTCCCCTACTTTAAAACTCAAAGCAACAGCATTAACAGGATGTGCATGAATTATAGCTTTATAGTCAGTTTTCTGATAAACGGCTCTATGGACTATCAGCTCTGAAGAAGCTATTTTATCTACTTCTGAAGCCTTATATACAGGGACCTTAACAATATCATTTTCCGTTAGATACCCAAGCATTGCACCTGTTCTTGTGATATAGATTGTGTTTCCATCTCTAACACTGATATTACCTGCATGGGAATTAACAAGGCCTTCTTTATATAAAACCTTCCCTGTAAATATAATCTCATCTATTATGCTCATTTTGTATAAACACTCCAAAAAAATGTTGCTCTTTTTCCTGTTTTTTTATTAATACATTTTATACCTATTCTGTTTTTCCATTTTCTAAGTTTCTGAATTCCATCTATGAAAAGGATATCATCTTTCTTTTTAGCCCTTTTCCAGCCAATTTCAGTTAGATAAATCTGACAGTTTTTGTATATTTGAGGATTTTTTATTTTGACCTGAATTATTTTAGGAGGATTTTCAGGAAGATACCCAATATCAGGTTTATGGCTTATAACCGGCAAAACCTCTGTGTTTAAAACAAGCCTAAAATGTTTCATACTTGCCCAACTACCAACAATTGCCTGCCTCTGTATAAGATACAGGGGAGTGTTTTTATCCACATTTTGAGGGTCTTGGGAAAGCATTACTTTATATCCCATAGATTTCAGAACTTCTATATATGGTTTCGTATATTCTCCATAAGGATATGCATATATTTTAGGAATATATCCCAGTAATTTTTTTAGTTTTTTTTCAGCTTTTTCTGTGTCCTTTTTGATAAATTCTTCATATTTTTCAGGGGACATTTTTACCATTAATCTGGCAAATCTGGCATGGGAATAGGAATGATTACCAAATGAAACAAGTTTGTCTTTTTTTAGTATTCTTAGCTCTTCCTTGGTCAAAAATGCAGGGTACCTTGCAATACCTTCCATTCCCAGAAAAATAGTAAACGGAAAACCGTATTTTTTCAGTATTCTGTAAGCCTTCATAGTTGAACGATAACCATCATCTATAGTAATCACAACAGTTTTGGGAGGAATTTCTTTTTTATTTTCAAGGTAATTAATTAGCTGCTTTAAAGGAATTACATTGTATCCATTTTCTTTGAGATATCTCATCTGTTTTTCAAAAACTTTTGTTGATATAGAGGTTGTAGGGTATTTGTTTTCGTCAAACCTATGATAGATTAAAACCGTTGCATATCCGGCATAAGCCTTAATGGATGTAAGCAGGAGAAAGACGGCAGTTATCATATTTGGTAAGATGGTTAGTTTTAATAACAATTTTAATCTTTTCAACATACCTCTCCCTTAATATTGAGTATTTTTCAAGATAGTTAGAAAGTAAAAGGGGATCATCTGTTTTCAGTCTTACCAGTCTAAATTTTTTATAAGCCCAGCTCATATTTATGCTGTAGTAATAATCCCATACTGAATCAAGTAAGCTTGGATAAGCTTTGAGATAAACATTTGATTTGCTGGCTTTTATTTTTGAGGCGTATTTTTTATTGAAAGTCCATACACCAAAAATATTATTGGCCTCTACAAAAAATCTTGATGTTCCCCATCCACTTTCTATTGCTGCCTGTGCAAGAACAATGCTAACAGGATTGACATTCATTTTTTCTAAAAGTTCGTTAAGGGTTTCGGCTTTATATTTTTCCATAAGTTCTTTTATTTTTTCTTCTTCATTAGGTAACAGATATTTCCCGTCTTCTATTTTTTTCTTAACATATAGGACAAAATCTCTGTTTTGTTTGATATAAAAATTAACAATTAAAATAGAAGGCAAAACCATATCTATGAATTTTTTCTTTCTTTCAGGAATAGGTAGTCTGCCAAGAGAAATCACCTTTGTATAAGTAACAGGAACTACTGCAGAACAGTTCACCGGGACTATATCAGAATATCTGTGGATGGTTCTGTATAAGACAATAACTTTCTTGAACTTAAATGCCTTTTCTAATTCTTCTTTCTTAATAATTCTGTAAGTTCTAACATCATGGATAGCCTTCAAAAGCACAATAAAAAAAAGAAAAGAAACTAAAAAGATTGTTATTTTTTCCCTACCGGAAAGCCTTTTGTAAAAAATTCTTAATTTCCTATAAAAATTATCAATTCTATCCATAACCACCTAAGTATATAAAAATTTCAAAACATTATAAAATTATTTAAATCATAACCGGCTTTGGAGAGTTGAATGTTCAGAGGAAAAGTAAGAAGAATACATTTTATTGGCATAGGCGGTTCCGGTATGAATGGAATCGCACAGGTTTTACTAAACCAAGGATTTACCGTCACAGGCTCAGACCTTAAAGAAAGCCAGACAGTAATATCCCTGAAAGAAATGGGTGCCAAGGTTTTTATAGGCCATGACCCTAAAAATGTAGAAGGTGCTGATGTTGTAGTTTATTCCTCAGCTGTAAAACCAGACAATCCGGAACTTGTAAGGGCAAAAGAGCTTGGAATTCCAACTATTCCAAGGGGAGAGATGCTTGCTGAACTTATGAGGTTTAAATATGGTATAGCGATAGCAGGAAGTCACGGAAAAACAACAACAACCTCTATGGTTGGCTTTATACTGGGAAAAACCGGATATGACCCAACCGTTGTTATTGGTGGAAAGCTCGAGGCTTACGGTAGTAATGCAAAATTAGGAAGAGGTGAATTTATAGTCACAGAATCAGATGAAAGTGATGGTTCTTTTTTAAGGCTTACTCCCACAATTGTTTCCATAAATAACATAGATATGGAACACCTTGGATTTTATAAAAATCTTGATGATATAAAACAGGCATTCATCCAGTTTGCAAATAAAGTTCCATTCTACGGGGCTGTTGCTGTTAATATAGACGACCCAAACATAAGGGATATACTCCCCCAGATAGAAAAAAAGGTCATAAAATTCGGTCTTTCTGAAGATGCTGATATCCGTGGATACAACCTTCAGGTTATAGATGGTAGATATAAATTTAAGGTAAATGATTTTGGGGAAATACATCTTTCAATCCCAGGAAAACATAATGTTTATAATGCTTTATCAGCTATATCCATTGCATACGAGCTGGGGGTTCCTTTCTGTGTTGTTAAGGAATCCCTTGAAAACTTCAAAAATGCCAACAGAAGATTTGAAATTAAACATACAGACGATATCACAATAATAGATGATTATGCCCATCATCCGACGGAAATACAGGCAACTATTAAAGCTGCCAAGGAAATGTTTCCAGATAAAAGACTAATAGCAGTGTTCCAGCCCCACAGATACACCCGTGTTTTTTCCCTTTACGACCAGTTTGTTGAATCTTTTGATATTCCTGATATAACCGTTATTACTGATATATATCCTGCAGGAGAAAATCCAATAGATAGCGTAAGCGGCGAAAAACTTGCACAGGATATAAGAAGTAAAACAGGTAAAAATGTTTATTACAGCGGTGATTTACAAAAAACAGCTAATCTTTTAAGTTCTCTTATCAGAAAAAATGATGTGGTTTTAATAATGGGAGCAGGAAGTATAACTAAACTTGCAGATATGCTTGCTGAAAAACTGAAAAACAGGAGGCAGGTATGAGATTTGGTTTTGTAAATAAAGATAATATGTCCCTCCTTACTGATCTTTATGAACTTACTATGGCGCAGGTTTATTTTAAAAAAGGAATGAATAAAACTGCTATTTTTGATTTTTATACAAGGCCTGTAGAAAATAGGTCATATCTTATAAATGCCGGACTGGAGCAACTAATTTATTACCTTGAAAATGTTAGATTTACCGAGGAAGATATAGATTATCTCCATTCAACAGGTTTTTTTCAGGAGGATTTCCTTAAATATCTAAAAAATTTCCGCTTTACAGGAAATCTATATGCAATTGATGAAGGGGAAGTAATTTTTCCTAACGAGCCTGTTGTTCAGATTGAAGCACCTATGATTGAAGCCCAGATAATAGAAACATTTCTCATAAATACTTTACAGCATCCTATTCTTGTTGCCACTAAAGCAATGAGATGCTATTCGGTGGCAAAGGGAACTGTCCTTGTTGATTTTGGTCTCAGGAGAGCCCATGGAACAGATGCCGGAATGAAAGCTGCAAGGGCTTCATATATAGGGGGATTTGCAGGAACTTCTAATGTTCTTGCAGGTAAGGAATACGGAATTCCGGTTGTTGGGACAATGGCTCACTCATTTATCCTTGCCCATGCCGATGAAGTTCAAGCATTTAAAGATTTCGCATCTATGTATCCTGAAAACTCAATACTTCTGGTTGATACTTATGACACAATTCAGGGTGTTTACAATGCAGTTAAAGCAATAAGAGAACTTGGTTTTAAATGGTTTAAAGGAATAAGATTAGACAGTGGAGATTTATTAACACTTTCAAAACAGGCAAGAGAAATCTTAGACAAGGAAGGATTTAAAGATGCAATCATTATTGCCAGCGGAGGCATAAATGAATACAAAATAAAACAGCTTTTAGATGCAGGGGCTCCGATAGATGGATGGGGGGTCGGAACAGAGTTAGTAGTTTCTGCTGACCTGCCTTATCTGGATTGTGCATATAAACTTGTTGAGTATGATGGAAAAGCTGTTATGAAATTCAGTAAACATAAAAAAACCCTTCCCCACAAAAAACAGATATATAGATTTTACAAAGACGGCCTATTCCATAAAGATATAATCGCTAAATTTAATGAAAAAATAGAAGGTGGGGAACCTATACTAAAACAATATATGAAAGATGGAAAACTTATCAGAGAATTACCTTCTCTTACAGAAATCAGAGAGAAAGCAATAAACAATCTGAAAAAACTACCGGAAGAACTAAAAGATATAGAAAAAACCGTTCATGTTTTACCGGAAATCAGTCCCCAGATAGAAAAAACAATGAAAGAATTAGAGAAAAAATATTTAGGTGGAGAAAAATGAGAAAAATCCTTACTTTGTTTTTGCTTTTAATAACATTTTCTTACGGTAAACCCCTTATTGTAACAACAGTAAAACCAATAGCAGATATAATCTCTGCTGTAGAAGGGAAAAAAGTGGAATACCTTATTCCTCCTGGAGTATCTCCCCATGTTTATGAATTCAGAATATCCCAGCTAAAAAAGGCATACAAAGCAGATCTTTTTGTTTTTCTGGGAACAGGGGAGCCAAAACTCACAGGTTTACTGGAAAGCATTCCAAAAAACAAAAAGATAAAAGTAATAAATATCCCTAATCTAAAACTTTTAAAAGATGAAAATGGAGACATACATCCTGCACTATGGCTTGACCCTGATAATGCAAGAGTAATAGCAAAATACATAACAAATAAACTTTCTCAAATAGACCCAGTCAACAAAGAGGTTTATCAACAAAATCTTGAAAAATTTTTAAAACAAATAAAAGAAATCAAAGAATACGGGAAAAATAGATTCAGCAAACTACCTGATAAAAAATTCATCTCATATCATTATGCATGGCCTTATTTTACAAAGGCATTTGGACTTGAGTATATAGGTGTTATAGAAATGGGACATGGTAGAGAGCCTACTCCACAGCATTTACTGAAAATAATTTATTTGATTAAAAAATACAAAATATCTGCTATATTTGCAGCAAAGCAGTTTTACAATCCAAGATATACCAAACTGATTATTGACCAGACAGGTATAAGAGTTGTATTTTTAGATCCGTTCGGAATAGATAAAGATTATATTCAAATGCTCAGATTTAATATTGACCAGATATACAAAGCAAAAACTCAGTAAGTATAATCGCATTTAAAATCTTTTATTTCAGGCTGGATGGTAATATGGTTTATGCCATATCTATCCAGTCTTTCTTTTAGCATTTCCAAAATTTTATTAAAGTCCTCTATTGAGGTTTGATTTTCAAGTAAAATATGGGCTGACAGATATATATCTTTACTGGACAAAGCCCATACATGAATATCATGAACATCTTTTATCTGAGGGATAGAAAGTATTTCCTTTTTTATATCAGCAACGTTTACATTTGAAGGGGTGGCTTCCATCAAAATCATGTAACTTTTCTTAAGGACAGGAATTGTTTCTTTCAGAATATACAAACTAAACAGTATTGATATAAGAGGGTCAACCCAGTAAACCCCGTAAAAATACATAATAATTCCACCAATAACCACCCCAAGAGAAATTCCCGCATCGCTAAGTAGATGTAGATAAGCAGCTCTTATATTCAAATCTTCGCGGTGATGGTGGTCTTCTTCTCCGTGATGATGGTGATGATGAAAACCAAGTAGCCATGCAGAAAATCCATTGATTACAAAGGCTATTCCCCCGATAACTATCAGATATATACTCTGAACCTCTTCAGGTTTAAATAGCCTTTCTATAGAGTTAAGGATAATTAGAAATATAGCACCAAGCAAAAATGCGGAGTTTATAAAACCTGCCATTACTTCGGAACGGAGATATCCAAAGGTCATCCTTTTAGTTGGCTTTTTTGCCATAAAAACAACGGCTATATATGCAATTATTAGAGAAACGACATCCTGAAAATTATGGATAGCATCTGTAAGAAGTGCCAGCGAACCTGAATAAAGTCCTGCGATAATCTGGGCTATCACAATCAGAACATTAAGGGCAATAGCAATAAAAAGCCTATTTTTATTTTCCATTTCTACACCTTGCACTTAACAGGATACATTATACATTTTAAAGGCTTTTTAACTTTTGACTATGATAAAATTTGATAAAGCTATGGAACAGGAAGTTTTAACATTCAAAACAGAAGAAAGTGGAAAAAGATTAGACCAGTTTTTAGCCTCGGCATATCCGGAATTTTCAAGGTCTTACTACCAAAAATTAATCAAAGACGGTCTGGTTTATATAAACGACAAACAGATTAAAAAACCTTCAACTAAAATAAAAGAAGGACAGGAAGTCAGGTTAATCATTCCACCACCGGAAAAAATAGAAATAGAACCTGAAAATATCCCTCTTGATATATACTACGAAGACAAGGATATAGCCGTTATATATAAACCGCCACATATGGTTGTCCATCCCTCTCCGGGACATACTTCCGGAACACTGGTAAATGCACTGCTTTATCATTTTGAAAATGTGTCTGAGTTTGGTGGCAGAGAAAGGGCAGGAATTGTTCACAGACTTGACAAAGACACTGCAGGTTTAATGGTTATCGCTAAATCAGAATTTGCCCACAAGGAACTTCAAAAGCAATTCCAAAACAGAGAAGTGGATAAAAGGTATATAGCAATAATAACCGGTATCCCTGAAAAATCTTACGGACTAATTGATATTCCAATCGGCAGGTCAATTTATAACAGACAAAAGATGGGAACAGTAGCAACAAATCTCAGGAATGCACTTACAGAATACTGGGTTAAACAAGTTTGGGAAAAACATAATCTAACAATGGTTGATATAAAACTTCATACAGGAAGAACCCATCAAATAAGGGTTCATTTTTCCACAATAGGACATCCACTACTAAATGATAAAATCTACGGTTTTAAAAAAAGCAAACTGCCAACACCGGAGGCACAAAAAGCATCAGATATGCTGGAATACCACGCCCTTGTGGCATATAAATTAGGATTTAAGCATCCAAGAACTGGGGAATGGAAAGAATTTCAATTAAAATCCTTACCAGAGCCTTTATCGGAGATAATAGAAATCTTATCAAAATAGCTTTTTAGCCTGAAGTGCAACAAATGAACCTTTCCCATAACCTTTAATTACCTGTTCAGGCTCTTTTATCTGGTCAAGCATTTTAAAAACAGTTTGATAAAAAACAAAATCCCCAAATCCCGTTTCTTTTAGCAATGAAACCACTTCTTCTGTTGAATAAAATGTTGCATATTTGTAAAAGGGATTTTCCTCTTTATGCTCCAGATAAAACTGACCTAAAGGAGAGTTTTTATCTATATATCCAAGGACTATATAACCGTTTCTTTTTAATATTCTTGCGGCCTCTTCAAAGGATTTTTTCAGGTTATCAACAAAACATATTGTTGTTACCATAAGGACAAAATCAAATTGATTATTTTTGATAGGTAGTTTTTCAGCTATTCCTCTAACAATCTGAATTCCCCGATTTTTTGCAATCTGTGCCATCTTTAAAGAAGGTTCAACTCCGTATTTAATACCAAAAGGAACAGAAAACCTGCCTGTGCCTGTTCCTATCTCTATACCTTTTCCTTCCGGAATAACTTTTTTAAGGGCTTCTATTTCAGACAAATAAACAGGATGATGTTTTTCAAACCACTGTTCATATCTTTTATAAAAATGCTCAAATGGTTCAATTTTTGGCATTTATCTCGATAGGCTCCTTCTCATAGACATACTTGATTAATACGTAATTAATCATCTTGTTAAATCGAGACCTTTTGTTTTCTGTCTTTACTTTTTTCAAAACTTTAAGGACAAAACTATGGGGAATAATACCAAACAAAAAGGCAGAAATTAAAAGAAAAGGAATTCCCGGGATAACCGGAAAAACAATTCCAAGCACCCCGAGGAAAAGAAATATAAAGGCAAATATAATTTTTTTCATTTTTTCTTAGCTGTTTCTTCAGCAAATTTTCTGATTTCTTCATCTGGAATATCAAGTCCATGTTCTTCTACATACTCTTTTAATGCCTCATATATTTTTTCAGGCTTTGAAAGAGCTCTTCCTTTATCTGGAGTAGGGTCTTTTACAAGACCGTAAATCTGTCTTCCTTCATGCCATTCTGGAAGGTATTCTGTAATTGGGAGGCCTTCTTCTGTAGTAAATAGTAAGCAGTGGCAGTATTTGAAAATCTGCATTTCATTACATGCACATATCCATCTTCTTTTTTTAACTTCTTCCTGTTTATCTGGATAGAAATTACATGGACAGAGTGGTTTCCCAAGTTCATCCACATGGGCTGCAAGCCCCTGTATTACAGCCTCTGCAGCTTCTTTATTTGGATTTACCACTGTTCCAGATTTTTCGGCAAAATTTTCCGCAAATCTTTTCATCTTCTCCAGTGTTTCCGGTTTGACCTTTATCATTTATGCCCTCCTTTTTTGCATTATCAGTAAATTATAAATTAATACGCTATTTTCAAAAAACAAAAGATAAATATCATAAATTTCGAATATCTACATAACTACCAGATGGGATATCTTTAAGTTTATCCATCTTATTCATAATATTTTCAACAGCCTCTTCCGGTGTCATTTTAGGAGCATTTTTTATCCTTTTGACCGATGGAAACTTATTTTCATCTGCAGATAAAACAAATTCCTCAAGCATTGGAGTCATTATCAAACCGGGAGCAAGGGCTATTATATGGGTGTTTTCCATTTCCCGTGAATAAAGTTTTACAAGCATATTCAATGCAGCTTTTGAAATGGAATATCCGTGCCAGCCTCTATTTCCGTTTACGGAAGCCCCTGATGATATCGTTATTATCTGTGGAACTTCTATTTTCAAATCCATAACACAATCAAGTATTATTTTATTTGCCCATACGTTAACATCCATCATTTGTTCCATTTCATATATGGGAGTATCATGTATATCTTTTAGAGGAGTCAAAAGACCTGCATTTAATATCACAAAGTCAAGCCTTTTAACATTTTGAAGAAGTTTTTGTGTAGAAGGATATACCGTTTCAAGTGCAAGTAAATCACATTGCTGGAAATGAATTTTTTCCTTAAACTCCTCTGGTAAACGTCTGCTTAAAGCATATACCTCATATCCTTCATCAAGAAAATACTTAACAAAAGCATAGCCTAAACCTGAACCTATTCCTGTTATAAATACCCTTTTTTTCTCCATCTCTTTCTTTTCTCCTGTTTTTATAATATTATACTTTTAATGGTTAAACTATCTTACAAAGGCAACTTTCTGGTTCACAGTAAGCATAAAGAACTCCTTGAAAAGCATTTTAAGGAGTTTTTATCAAAAGAAAGGGGATATTTTGTCCTTCCAGGGATTACAAAAGTCTATAATAAAATTCTGTTTTTATTTGATGAGAAAGATATTGACCCTTCCTGTTATCTTTTTCCGATTATTTCCAGTGAAAATATTTCAGGAAAAACAAAACAACTATATTTTCAGATAAATAAAAATTTCTTAGATTTTGTTAGAAAAAAACCTCAAGATATTAAACCAAAGGACATACAGGCATACCTCAATTATCTTAGAAATGAAAATAAAAAACCCAGCACAATAAAAACATCTTATATGGCACTCAGGCTTTTTTATGAAAAATTACTTAATGTAATTAACTTTTCAGATATAAACCTTCCTCAGTTAAATGAAAACATACCTGAGATTTTAACCAGAACTGAAATCAAAAAACTGATTTCCCATATTAAAAACCCAAGACATAGAATTATTATAGGGCTCGGATATTGCTGTGGTATGAAATTAAATGAGATTCTTTCCCTAAAGATAAAAGATTTAGATCTGAGTGAAGGAATAATTAATATAACCGGTAAACATTCCAGAAAAATCATATTACCTGGAACAATCTTACAGGAGCTCAAGTTATTCATTGAACGTGAAAAACCTAAAGATTTTATATTCTCTTCCAAAAAATCCGATACTCCTATATCACCAAGAAGTGTTGAAATAATGTTCAAAAACAGTCTTAGAAAAGCTGGGCTTCCCTCACGATATACCTTTTCTATATTGAGGGATACTTTCGTTGTTCATATGCTGGAAAAGGGAGTATGTTTGAATCATATTGCAGATATTTTAGGAATTAAGAAAACACATCTCCAGCAAAGATACAGCTTTTATATTGAAAATAAGAAATTTTATAAAATTCCTGACATGCTTGATTTTTCAGATGTTGCCTGATTAAACTGGACAATTACCTCTATCTGTAAAAATCAGCTGGTCAACAAATTCAACAAGCCATCTTTCAAAGTTTGCTTTATCCGGAGATTTAGATTCAATCCATTGTTTATCATACATTATAGTAGTATCAAGATGTTTCTGTATTTCCTCATCTCCAAAATCTATAGCCACTGTTTCATCAATTACCAGTAGCTTTATATCCTTTTCATTAAGAGATTTAATTAATTCATCATTGGATTTATCAAATTCATCATAGGTAAGTATAAAATACTTGTGTTTTAAAACTTCTTTCCCTTCTTTTTCCACTACATAATGGATATCTACTAACTTTTCAACTACCGGCTTTTTGAATTTTATATTTCCGACAACTAATTTCTCCATTTTCCTCCTCCCAGGCCTTTTATAAAAAATTATTCCTCATAAAGAATTTAACAATATTTGAAGCAAATAACAGTCTAAATCTATTAATAAGTAAAAACTACCGATTAAAAATAGTTATTTAGGCATAATAGGAACTGTCATGATATCTTGTGATAGTTTTCCTGTTAAAGATTTTAAAAATGCTTCTATATCTTCAACCTGAGTTTTTGATAAATCTTTTCCCAGCTGGACTTTCCCCATTATCCAGATTGCTCTTTTTAGACTTTTTACCGAACCATCGTGGAAATAAGGAGCTGTCATCTCAACATTTCTTAAAGGTGGAACCTTAAAAACATATCTGTCTTCTTCCTTTTTAGTAACAATATACCTTCCTAAATCTATCTTTTTACTTTTTGTATACTTCCAGTAAGGCTCAACTATACCAAATTTTTGATACATAGTTCCCCCTAAAAGTGCTCCTGAGTGGCATGCTACACAACCAACGGAGATAAACGTTTTTAATCCTCTTTTCTCTTTTTCTGTTAATACATTTTCATTTCCTCTTAAAAACTCATCAAATCTTGAAGGAGTAGAAAGTGTCCTTTCCCATGCTCCAATCGCTTTTGCATAATTGTCAACAGTTATTGGATTTTTATCGTGAGGAAATGCTTTTTTAAATAGCTCTTGGTATCCCTTTATTTCTTTTAGTTTTTCTTCTACCCACTGGTAAGAAGGAGCGCCAAATGATCCTTTACCAAGTAATGCCCTTTTTGCCTGATCTTCAACGTCTTTTCTATCTCCTCTCCAGTGCTCTGATATCTGTCCTGCTGCATTAAAAACAGTAGGGGCATTCCTTGGATTTTCCTTTGAAAAATTCCCCCGTGATTTTGGAAGTTTATCTGTTCCGTAATATTCAATTGGATGGCACTTTGCACAACTTGTTGTGCCGTCTATTGATATTCTTTTTTCATAAAATAGGATTTTCCCAAGCTTTATTTTTTCCGGAGTTAAAGGATTTTCCTTAGAAGGAAAGATTTTTGGAAGAGGTTTAAAATACTGCTTTGCTGTTTTTAATAAATCGCTTTCAGCAAAAGAAAAATTAAAAGTTAGGGCAAGCCCTAATATAGAAAATATTGTTTTTTTCATATCTAATTCCTTTTTATTCCCATTCAATTGTGCCAGGAGGTTTTGAGGTTATATCATAAACTACCCTGTTAACCCCCTGAACTTCATTTATTATTCTCCTCATTATCCTGTCTAACAGGTCATAAGGAAGTCTTGCCCAGTCTGCTGTCATTCCGTCTGTTGACTCAACAGCTCTAACGGCTATTACCTTTTCATATGTTCTGTAATCTCCCATAACTCCTACGGTATGGATAGGCAGTAAAACAGCAAAAGACTGCCATAAATCCCTGTATAAGCCTGCTTTTTTAACTTCTTCTACAACTATAGCATCTGCTTCCCTGAGGATATTCAGGTCTTGTTCATTAACTTCACCAATTATTCTTATTGCAAGACCCGGTCCCGGGAATGGCTGTCTGTATATAATCTCGTCCGGAAGACCAAGCTCTTTTCCAAGCTCTCTAACTTCGTCTTTGAATAACTCTCTTAACGGTTCAATCAGTTTTAGGTTCATTCTTTCAGGCAATCCACCGACGTTATGGTGAGTTTTAATAACGGCTGAGGGGCCCTTTACAGAAACACTTTCTATAACATCCGGATAAAGAGTCCCTTGAACAAGAAACTCAACATCTGGGATTTTTTTGGCTTCCTCTTCAAATATCTCTATAAAAAGATTTCCTATTATCTTTCTTTTTTGCTCTGGGTCTGTAATACCTTTTAGTGCATTTAAAAATCTTTCCCTTGCGTCAACTACTATAAGCGGAATATGGAAATGGTCTCTAAATGTTTTCTCAACCTGTTCCCTTTCTCCTTTTCTGAGAAGACCATTATCAACAAATATACAGGTAAGATTATCTCCAATAGCATTATGGACTAAAACAGCTGCTACAGATGAATCAACACCACCGGACAGAGCACATATTGCTTTTTTATTTCCAACCATTTCTCTAATTTCCACTTCCTTTTCCATAAGGAAACTGCCCATTGTCCAGTCCTGTTTGCAACCGCAAATCTCAACGGCAAAGTTTTTAAGAATATCTTTTCCCATATATGTATGGGACACTTCCGGATGAAACTGAACTCCCCAGATTTTCTTTTCTTTATTTCTTATAGCTGCAAATGGTGCGTTATATGTTCTTGCTATAGGCTCAAATCCTTCAGGAAGTTTTGTTACCCTGTCCCCGTGGGACATCCAGACATGTATCTCATTTGGAATATTTTTAAATAAATCCTCATGGTTTAGTATCTCAAGCTCTGCTCTACCATACTCGTGTCTTTCTGCTTTTACAACTTCACCACCGAAATGTTGTGTTATTACCTGAAGTCCATAGCATATTCCAAGTATTGGAAGACCAAGCTCATATACCTTTTCATCAGGCTTAGGTGCTCCCGGTTCATAAACAGATGCAGGACCTCCTGAGAATATAATTCCTTTTGGATTGTGTTTCTTTATCTCTTCAATGGAAGCGTTATAAGGCAAAATTTCACTGTAAACATGAATCTCTCTTATTCTCCTTGCTATAAGCTGTGTATACTGTGAACCAAAATCAAGAATAACTATTCCCTGATGTTCCAAGTTTGCCTCCTTAGACAAAAATCTCTTCTAATTTTAACATCTCATCAAGTTCATCTTCATAGAAAAATCTATCTGAACCATAAGGCTCTAACTCATCTAACCACATAGCCTCAGGGTTATATTTTGCAAAGAATGGCTTTCCTACCCATTCAGGATTTCTTCCTTGCAGAAAATCCAGAACCATAACTTTTTCATTATTAAATTCGGCTACACCTAACATTCTGACTTTTCCGGGTGTTGCAGACATTGATGGCCCTTTTACTGTTCTGGCTATTCCACTTATAGAGCTATAAGCCTTTCTAAATATTTCCCAAGCTCTTACCAGTGGAACTCCGAAATAATGCTGGGCTCCTGTATCCCTTGCCATAAACATATAATAAGGAATCATATTCATTTGAACCTGCTTTTTCCACATAGTTGCCCAAGTTTCTGCACTATCATTTATATGTCTAAGAATAGGAGATTGTGTTCTGATAATAGCTCCTGTTGAGAGAATCCTGTCAACTGCTTCTTTTACTTCTTCTGTTTCAAGCTCTTGATAATGATTAAAATGAGCCATATATGCAAGATGATATCCGGCTTCTCTAATTTCTCTGAAAAGTTTTATAAGGTCATCTGCATCATCATCGGTTGTGAATCTATATGGCCAAAATGCAAGTGCTTTTGAACCGATTCTTATTGTTTTTAAATGAGGAATTCTTGCTTCAAGAATAGGCTCTATATATTGTCTTAAAATTTTTGTTTTCATAATAAGAGGGTCACCACCGGTAAATAACAGGTCTGTGATTTCAGGGTGAGCCTTTATATACTCAATCAGTAGTTCAACCTCTTTCATTGCAAACTTAAGCTCATCTATTCCAACAAACTGAGGCCATCTAAAGCAAAAAGAACAATATGCGTGGCAGGTTTGCCCCTGTTTTGGAAAAAATAGAATTGTTTCTCTGTATTTGTGCTGCGCTCCGTGAAGTTTTTTTCCATTTATTTGAGGAACATTATATTTCTGCCCTGCAGGGTGAGGATTAAGTTTCATACGAATCTCATTTGCCTTCTCCCTGATAACTTCTTTTGGTGCATTTTGTTTTAATAAATTTGCTATTGCTTCATAATCTTCATCAAGAAGCATTCCTCTCTGGGGAAATGTTAATCTAAAAATAGGGTCTTCTAGGGGATTATCCCAATTAATAAGCTTTTCAACGACATAATTATTCGTTTTAAACGGAAAAACCTGTGCCACAACTTCGATATCAAACTGCTGTTCAGGGGTAAGTTTTTCTCTTACCTGTGGTATTTCCCTGAAATTGTGCACAGTATAACTTCTATATTTCATTCTATAACCTCCAAAGTATTATAAAATATGAAATTTTAATAATGCGGGATGGTTATTATATATAAATGATATTTTTGTTTCAAATGAGATAAAGCATATTTTTTAAAAGCCTCGTTTTAAATAGATTTAATGGAACAATAGGGAGAAAAATTATGGAAAAAAATTGTTTTGAAACAGAAATTTTTAAAATTCATGGAAATGAGGAGAAATTGACCAATCCTAGAATATATTGCGCAAACTGGCTTAAAATAGGTTATAAAATTGAAGACTTATTTCCTGAGGACTGGAGCTGGTGTATTGTTGTTCGTTATAAACCTTTTTTTCTATGTGTAGCTCGCAATGGTAAAAAAACCGGATAATATAGGGTTGTTATATTGATTCAAAAAGACCATTTTTTACAATTTTACCTATAATTGAAAACTTTATGAAAAATTTCTATAATTTGAGAGGGAGGGATAAATTGAGATTAAAATTATCTTTTAGCTCAGATTTAGAATATATATCTCTGCCACTGCATCATAACTACGCACTTCAAGTTATGTTATACAAAAATTTACCAAAAGTTCTTTCGGATTTCTTGCATGACATGGGATTTTTTTATAAAGGAAGACCTTTTAAACTATTTACTTTTTCCAAAATCCAGTCAGAACATTTTGTTCCTCTAAAAAAATTTAAAAAAATAAAATACAAAACACCTATTACTTTATTCGTATCCTCTTCTATATCAGACATTACCAAAAATCTGGGAGAAACATTTATAAAAAAGGACAAAGTAATTTTAGGTAAAAATATCCTTTTCTTAGAATCTATAGAAATACAACCTTTGCCGGAATTTGAAGAAGAGTTTTATATAAAAACTTTATCCCCTATCACAGTTTATAGAACATTTGAAAACGAAAAGAAGTATTATAGATACTACTCCCCACAGGAAAAAGAATTTAATGAGCTGATAAGAAAAAATCTAGCAAAAAAATACAATATCATCACTGGGGAAGAAATTGAAAATTTCCCTATAGAAATAAAGCCTGAAAATATTAAAAAAGTTCTTTTCAAATATAAAGATTTTCCAATAGAGGCTTATGAAGGAATTTTCAAAATAAAAACAAAACCAGAAATGTTTAAAGTTATTTACGACGCAGGACTTGGAGCAAAAAACTCCCAAGGCTTTGGGATGATAGAGATAATGTCAGAAGATTAGAATAAAAGGTGTTAATAGTAGTAAAGAAAAAAAGGAGCTACTATGGAAAAAATTACATTTGAATGTGAAATTATAACTCCGATGTTTATGTATGGTGGAGATGGGAAAACCTTAGAACTTAGGCCTTCCGAATTTAAAGGAATGCTTCGTTTCTGGTTTAGAGCTTTACATCCAGAATTGCCTATTCCAGAATTAAAAAGAAAAGAAAATGAAATCTTTGGAAGTACTGATAGAAAGGGTAGTTTTAGGATAAAAGTAGAACAAATTACATCGATTTGTAGATATCACTTATTACCACATAAAAATAGAGCAAACATACCTGCTTATGCCCCACATCAAAAGTTCAATATAGAGTTTTTATTTCAAAATCTAAAAAATAAAGAAACTATAAAAAATTTATTCATTTTATCAACAATTATAGGTGGTTTTGGGAGAAGAAGCCGAAGAGGATTTGGAAGTATAAGAATATCAAGAATTAATAATACAGAGTTTGATTATGCAAATCTTCAATTTATAGAAGGAATTCAAGAGTTAATAAAATCTATAAATCCAAATTTTAAATTTAACTTTAGAAAAGAGAAAAAGGAAGAAAATTATCCTTTTATTAGGAACGTAGAAATTGGAAATATAGCCTATAGTTCTTATGATGAAATCTTAAAACACATAGGGCAAATGACACATGATTGTAGATGTGGGAAAGCAAAAGTTTTTAGTAACATAGACCGATTTGTTTCTCCTTGTTATGTGTCAGTAATAAAGAAAGATAAAGAATATTATCCAATAATCACCTCATTGAATATAGCTCTACCAGACAATCAAAAAGTATCGAAAGAACAATTGAATACAATTACAAATTTTAAAAATTCTATTCTTCAAAAGAAAAATCTATGCTAAGCAGGGAGTAATTAAATGGGTAAAGAATACATTTTCACATTCACTATCACACCTGTTCAAAGTTTTATATCGCAAGCGAGAAAAACAAGAGATTTATTTGCAGGAAGTCAAATTTTATCGGAATTAACGAAAGAAGCTGTAAAATTAGCAAAGAAAAAAGGTGCCGAAATTATAATGCCAAGTGGAGATTTAGAAAAAGCCCATTCGATTTCAAATAAATTTGTTGTAGTATTTAAAAATGTGGTAGAAGAAAATTTAGAAATAATTGGCAGAGATATTGAATTTAGAACCCTACTCTACTGGAAAAACAAGATAGCCAATGAAACCTTAAAAAATATAAAAGGAAAATATAAATCTATATCTAAAAATGAAAAAGAATTTTCATTAAAATTCAATGATCACATAACAAAATACTTCAATATCTATTGGCTTTTTTATCCGATAGAAAACAATTCTTACCAAAGCGCATATAAAGAAGCTGAAAAATATTTAGGAGCTATAAAAAACGTTCGATGTTTTGAACAGTTTGATACAGAAGAAAATCATAGAAAATGTTCAATATGTGGAGAAAGAGATGCAATTGTTTATAGAGATATTAAATTCAAAAAAAATGAGGGAACAGAACCAGCATTTGTATGTAAAAACTCTTTACTACTTCCAGATAGCTATCTTATAGAAAACAATGAAGGTCTTTGTGGAATTTGCTTTGTAAAAAGGTTTTATAACAAGAACAAATCAGGAGAATTTCCATCTACAGCAAAAATTTCTTTTCTCAATGTCAAGAATAGGGCTTCAGATATACTAAAAAACAAATTAGAAGAATATGAAAAAGACTTAAAACAAGGGGAACTTTTCAACGAACAACTCTATTATGAGGAAAATTTAACTAAAAAATATTTCGAAGACTACGGTTTAAATAAAAATAAATTATCTGAAGCAAAGAATAAACTTCAAGAAATTTATCAATTAGCAAAAAAAGACAAAATACCAATAACCAGATACTATGCTCTTATAAAATTTGATGGTGATAATATGGGCAAATGGCTAAGTGGAGAGTATTTGAAAGATATGAGTAAATTAAAAGATTTTCATAAAGCTTTATCTTATAACTTGTTAAAATTTGCGGAACATTCTAGAAAACACTTAGATGGCGAATTAGATGGAATACAAAGAGGCAAAACCGTTTACGCTGGTGGAGATGATTTTTTAGGTTTTATAAATCTAAAATACTTGTTTGAGGTTTTAGAATATTTTAGAAAAGCATTTGATGATTTAGTAAATTGTCCATTAGTTTGCTATAAAAAGGAAAACAAAAACCTAACCTTCTCAGCAGGAATAGTCATAGCTCACTACAAAGACCCATTAAGCCTTGTTTTAGATTGGGTTAATAAATTAGAAGAAGAAGCGAAAAGCTTAGATGACAAAAACGCTTTTGGAATAGCCGTTCTAAAACGCTCAGGAGAAATTAGAAAAGCTATATACAAATGGGATAAGCTTAAGTATATACAAAATATATATGAAAGTATAGTTGTAAGTGAAGAATTCAATAGCTCATTTATAACAAAATTAGAAGAAAGTTTTAGGAAAATTTTTATTGATTTTTATTTATATGAAGAAAAAAATTTAGAGAAAGTAAAAGAACAAATAGAACTAGAAGAAAAACAAAATTTTATTCTTGCTGAAAGTAAAAGAGTTTTAGAAAGAAGCTGTAATATTTCTGATAAAAAAGAAAAGAAAAAAGCAATAGGTTTAATGAATAATCATTTAAATCAATTAATAGATTACGAAAATTATAATCTTCAAAACTTTTTTGGAATGTTAAACATAATTAAGTTTTTAGAGAGGGAGATTTTAGTATGAAAATTCTAATAAACCCTTTTGATACACTGTTTTTTAGAGATGGCAAGCCCTTCTCTTTAGGAGAAGAAACCATAGCAAATACTTTATCATTACCTTACCCATCTACAATATATGGAGCGATATTATCTGCATATATCGCTCAAAACAACATACCTTTAACTCAGGAAACTTTAAATGAGCTAAGGGAAAATTTAAAAATATTAAATATAGCGTTATACGACGAAATTACTAAAAATCTTCTATATCCCGCCCCATATGATTTAGTTTCTAAAAGAGAAGAAAGTTATTCTAACTTATATCCTTTGTATCTGAATGATAGCACCCTATCTAATGTTAACTTACCTAAAATTCCAATGTTCAAAAATGGTAATGTAGAGAACTTTAAAGGATATATATATCAGCAAGACTTTAAAAATTATTTATCAAAAAATTCTGATGTAACAGATAAAGTTTCGACAAATGAAATTATTACTTCTGAATACAAAATAGGTATTGGGATAAATCAAACTACCAATTCTGTGGAAGAAAGCAAACTATATAGAGTTCAATTAACAAGACTAAAAAATGAAGAAGACATAAAAATAAAAATTTTCGTTGAATTTGATGGATTAGACCTGAATGATGAAGGATATTTAAAGTTAGGTGGGGAAAATAAAGTAGTTTACTACCAACGTTTAAATGAAAATATCGATGAAGAAATTAAAGCTATAAATATAGACGGAAACTCTTCTATTTTTAAACTTTACTTGCTTACACCAGCGGTGTTTAAGAATGGATACTTAGCAGAATGGATGAATTCAAAAGAATTTCAAAAATTTAAACCTGATTGGTGTGATGAAGAGATCGAATTAAAACTTTTATCAATATCCACAGGGAAGTATTTATCAATCGGAGGGTTTGATTTAAAAGAAAAAAGACTAAAACCCATGAATAGAGCTGTTCCTAGAGGAAGTGTATATTATTTTGAGACTACAGAAACAGATTTCAGCAAAATTATAAGATGCTTTCATTTTAGAAGTATTAGTGAATTCAAAGAATTAAGGAAGCAAGGATTTGGAATCACACTTGTGGGAAATTATATAGATAGGAGAGATAACTAATGATCGTAATAACAACAGTAGGTTCATCTTTAGTAGAAAATTTGTCTAGATTTTTAAACGATAAAGAATTTGAAAAAAAGTTTACTAAAATTGAGAAATGTAAGAAAGAAGAGTTTACAAAAATACGAAGATTTTTAGAATACTTTAGGAAAGATAAAAATTTAAAAGAAAAATATAGTAAAAATTGGATGGAAGACATTAAAAAGAAAGATATATATCGATATCTAAAAGATTTCTCTACACATTGTTTTCCAAATGCAAGTGCCGAACTTACAAGTCTTCACAAATTGAGAGAAAATTTAGATAAAGAAAACAAAAAAGATGAAGAATTAGATATCTATCTAATAATATCTGATACGAATGAAGGTTATTTTGTTGGAGAAATTTTAAAAGAAGCTTTAGAAAGTGAAGGTATAAAAGAAGAATTAAAGATAAATAAAGTTGAACTTAAATATATTGAAGATTTAAGAATAGACAGCACAGAAACTTTTAAAAATGGACTTAACAATTTAATTGACACAATATATGAAGTTGTTGCAAAGGATAAAAACAATCAAACTGTATATGGAAGCGATGAAGTAATCTTTAATATCACAGGTGGATACAAAGGTGTTATACCGTATATATCTACAATAGCTCAGATTTTTTGTTATGAAGTAGTTTATACATTTGAAAGCATAGAAAAAGAAAATGATTTAATTTCTGTAGAACCTTTACCAATAGAATTAGAGAAAAGTTTATTAGATTTATATTATCCATTTCTAAAAAATTTAGATAAATTATCGGATGAAGAAAAAGGGTTTCTAATAAAAAAAGGTCTATTAGATGGAAATAAATTAACTCCTTTAGGGAAAATTTTATTATTAACTTCTGAAAAAACTGTCTTTAAAGAAGATGCTTTTGGACAATTTGTAGAATATTTAGTCTATGAGTATTTTGTCAATCAATTTTTTAATAAAAAGTTTACGGAAAATAACTGTTTAGAAAATTTTACTTTTGAGAAAGTTGAAACCGGAAAATCTTTAGATATAGAAAAAACAGATATCGATATATATCTTGAAAATAGCGAAGAATTTGTCTGGATAGAAATTAAACCCATTACTTATCTATTAAAAGGAAAAAACTTTAAAAGTCTGATCAAACAAATCAAAAATAAACAACTGATCGAATTAAATTTTCTAAAGAAAAAAATCCATAAATACATATTGACTTTGTATTCATTCAGTATTGATGAAAAATCCTGTAAAAATAAATTCAAACTCATTAATGAAAATAAAATCTTACAGTTAGAGAAACTTTTTGAAAATAAAAAGGTAAAATTTGAAATTTGCTATTTCTGCCTATCACTTGCACCTAAAGATATAAAAGAGGGAAAAATAACATCGAGAACTTATCAAAAACTTTTTAAAAATTTCAAATTAAAAAACTTACAGAATCTCAAAAACATTTTGGAGGAATAGATTATGTTCAAAACAGCAATACCATTTTTTATAAGGGCAATAACTCCTGTCCATGCTGGGAGTGGGAATGATTTGGGAATTGTTGATTTACCTATACAAAGAGAAGGACATACAGGGTTTCCTAAGATAGAAGCTTCAACGCTAAAAGGAAGTATAAGAGATGCTTTTGAATTAGAAGCTAAAAGCAAAGAGAATGAAGAGGAAAAAATAAAAGAAGAAATAAAAATACACCTTATTTTTGGATATGATGGAACAAATGCAAGTAAAAGTATAAAAAAGTTTTTTGAGGAAGATTTAGACTTCATCCAATTTTCAAGTTCAATAGCCTTTGCAGATGCAAGGATTTTGTTATTTCCTGTTAAATCTTTAAAAGGTGTTTTTGCTTATGCAACCTGTCCTGCTGTTCTAAAAAGATTAGAATCTGATTTAAAGATGGCTTTATTAACAAATGAAATAAAAATAGATGACAGAGAATTTAAGGCTGAAATCTATAAAGTTGAAGACGAAGGAAAAGCTCTTGTTTCCAACGAAAGTAAATTAATTGTCAAAGGAAATCAAGTTGTTTTAGAAGAATATTTATTTGAAGTTGAGAAAAAACAGGAAGTCTCTGAATTAGCTCAAACTCTATCAAAACTTACAGGAATAGAAGAAGATAGCTTAAAAGAAAGATTAATAGTTCTATCCGACGATGATTTTACAGATTTTGTAAAGCTTTCAACAGAAGTTATAACAAGAATAAAAATAAATAACGAAACAGGAACAGTTGACCAAGGAGCCTTATTTACAGAAGAATACCTTCCAGCTGAAACTGTAATGTATTCAATAGTGTTTTTTTCTCCATTGTTTTTAGATAGGAGTAAGGATATAGAAGTAGAATCTGATAATAACTCCCAAAATTGCGAAGGTATAAAGAAAATTAAAAAAGACAATAAAACTTGTTTAACAGGAAAATTAGAAGATTTTATTAAGTGTAAAACAGATTTAAAAAATTTTGATGAAAATGAAGTAAAAGATTTCTTTGAGAAAAATTTTGAAAAAGATGGAGATAATCTTAAAATCCTCCAAATCGGTGGAAATGAAACTATAGGAAAAGGATTTATAGAAGTGAATTTGTTTAATAGTGAAGGAGGTCAACAAAAATGGCAACTGAATTATCAAATATGAAACAGAGTGAATTAAATAGAGCTAAGTTTGCTTATGATTGTGTAAATAGTGTTTTAGAAAATAGTTCAGAAATACAAGAAAAGTATCAGTCTTATGTAAAGAAAATACCTACTTATGTTCAAGTTAATGGCTTAGCAGGAACCTTTGCCTTTATTTTTTCTAAAAAAGGTAAGGGGAGTGCTTCAAAAGAAGCCTACAAAATCATATATGAACAAGTAAATGACTGGCTTCGGCAAAACTATAAAAAAAATAATGATAGTGAACTTATGGAATGGATTATAAATCAAGATCCGAAATTATACAAAGCAATAACCATTGAAATTTTGGCTCTCTTTTCATGGCTCAAAAGATTCGCAGAAGGAATGATTGAAGGAGAAGAAAGCAATGAGTAAAGATAAAAAGATGGAAGGGATAATAAAAAAATTACTAAAAGAGAAAAAAATTGGATTTATAAAAGCGAAAGATATAAATCAGGACATATTCTTTCATTTCAATGATGTTAAAAATAAAGAATTTCTAAAAGAAGGTGCCAAGATTTCCTTTAAATTAGAAGAAAATAAGAGAGGATATACGGCCAAAGAAATTTTTATTTTGGAACAAGAAAAGTACGTCAAAAGCAATCTAAATAATATTCTAAAAAATGAAGAGATTTCAAATTTTAATCTGAAGTTGAATAAATATTCTTATGCCAAGTTTATAATGAAAGATGAAAATACTATAAAAGATATTGAACTAAAATTGGATAGGATACCAAACCTCAACAAATTCTTGTCTGAAGATTTATACCATAAATTTATAAGTAGATATGTATCTGCGATAAAAAATTTAGAAAACAATACACACATAGTAAGAGAAAAAAGATTTAAACCAGAATACAAACTAATCATAGGTTTAGGAAGTCCTTCTATTTACGAAGTTTCGATGACCCTTCACCATATATATGGTATTCCTTATATTCCTGGACAAGCGATAAAAGGAGTTTTAAGAAATTATGTAATAAATGCTTTTAAGTGTTTTAATTTGAATGAGGAAGAAAGATTAGAAATTGCAAAGAAAATTTCAAATAATAAAGAATTAAAAAATTTTGAAGAGTTAGGAAAAGAAGAAAGACAAAAAGTTTATAAAGAGACTTCTAAAGAAAAGGAAAACAAAGCATTAAAAGACGAGCTTTTTAAATTCGTTTTTGGTTCACAGGATAATCAAGGAAACATTGTATTTTTTGATGCTTTTCCAGATGGAGAAATAACCATTGATATAGATATAATGAACAATCATTTCCCAGAATATTATGATAAAGGAAACCCACCAACAGACTGGCAAAAATTAAATCCAGTAAAGTTTTTAGTCGTAAAAAATACCCCTTTCAGATTTTTTATTGGAATGAAAAAAGGAATAAATATGCCACCTGATCTTAAAAAATTTGGTAGCGAGGAACTAATAACAACAAAAGATGAATTAATAAATTATATTTTTGAACTTTTAAAAGAAGCTTTAGAATTTAACGGTATAGGAGCGAGAACTTCTATAGGATATGGATATTTAAGTTCTAATCAAGGAAGATAACAATGCTAACAGCACTTAAAGACATTGGGCAGCTACTTTTAAATAGGGAAAATAAATCAGAGATAGATATTCTCCTTGAAAATCCTGATAGCAATGGAACATACAAAATAGTCTGGGCTTTAGAGTTTGATAAAAATTTTAACTTTAAAGGAATTTCTGTTGAAGAGTTTAAAGGAGAAAGCCCTTACCTCTATCTATATAAAAGAGCCTCTGGCTCAAATGCTCCAGATTTTTCTCCAACTTCAAGAGTTACAGAGGTAGAAAAAACATTTACAAAGAAGCTTTTAAGATGGCTTAAAAATCATAAAAAATTTCCAGAAATTCAGAAAATCTATGAAGAGCTTACTAAAAACAAAGAAGAGATAGTAAAACAGCTTAAAGAATTAGACTCACAAACAAAAGATGGAAAAATTTTAACCCTGAAAATAGATGGAAAATATCTTTATGAGATAGAAAACCCAGATTTCAAAAAAATCCTATTAGAAGATTATTTAGCAAAAATCAAAGAAATTTCTAAAAAAGACGCCATTTGTAGTGTTTGCGATGAGAAAAAGGAAGAAGTCTTTACTACTTCTTTGATTTATAAGTTTTATACACTTGATAAAGAATGCTACATAACATCAGGTTTTAGCAAAAAGAATGCATGGAAAAACTTCCCTATATGCCAGGACTGCTTTTTGAAAATAGATTACGGCAAAAAGTATGTTGAAAATAATCTCAAATTTAAATTCTATGGAAAACAGTATTATCTAATCCCAAAACTTATTCTAGACACACCAGGAGCCCTAGAAGAAATAAACGAAATCTTATCAATGGAAGCAGGAAAACTAACACTCTCAAAAGAAAAAAGAACAACCCTAACAGATGACAAAGATGAGATTTTAGATATTTTGAAGGACTACAAAGATGTAATTAGCTTTTATTTCTTGTTTTTGAAAAAAGACAACGCAGCAGAAAGGATACTTCTTTTAATAGAAGATGTTCTACCTTCCAGAATTCACAAAATCTTTGACGTTAAAGCTAAAGTTGATAAACTCTTTGGGCAAGATTATAACTTTGGAAGATTAGTAAAGTTCCTAAATGAATTTGATAAAACGCTTCTTGAAGTAGTTGATAAAATCTTTAGAGAAGGAAAGATTGATTTCAAAAACTTACTACAAATCTTTAACAGAAAATTAAGAGATGAGTTTTTAAATGGAAATAACTTTTCCTATACAGTGATAGACGCACTTATGAATGTCAGATTTTTAGAAGAACTTAGGTTAATAAATATAGAGGTAAAAACTATGGAAGAATCAAAATTTGAAAAAGTTTATGAAAAAGTAGGCAATTCTTTAAACACACCAGCAAAAAGAGGAATATTCTTACTTGGAGCATTGACACAGATGCTTTTAAATATTCAAGGACAAGAGAGAGGAAATACGCCATTTTTCAAAAACCTAAAAGGCTTAAAAATGAACGAAGAAGATATAAAAGGATTGCTCCCAAAGGTTATAAATAAGCTAATGGAATATGGCAGATTTGACAGCGGTAAAAGAGAACTTGCAGAAGAAATTGCAAAAAACCTCTTATCTCAAGATAAATTTGGTTTAAGTATTGATGAGATAAACTTTTATTTTGCCAGCGGAATGGCTTTATCAAAAGAAGTTGCTGATATGGTTTATGAAAATGAAAAAGAAAATCAAACTAATCAATAGAAAAATTTTTAAGAGGTGATAAAGATGAGTGAAACAATTAAAAACAGAAGGGAGTATTTATTTCTTTACGACGTATCTTTTGCAAATCCTAACGGTGACCCAAATGACGAAAACAAACCACGAATAGACGAGGAAACGGGAAGGAATATTGTCACAGATGTTAGGCTTAAAAGAACAATTAGAGATTATTTAAAAGATTTTGAAGGACAGGAAATATTCGTCAGGGAAATTTCAGATGAAGAAGGTAAAATTCAAGATGCAAAAGCAAGAGCAAAAGATTTTGACAATAATCCTGAAAGGATATTGAGTGAATGTATAGATGTTCGCCTTTTTGGTGGAACTATCCCAATTGAAACAGGTAAAAAGAAAGACAGTTCTATTACTTACACAGGACCAGTCCAGTTTAACATGGGGCAATCTCTTCATAGAGTAAAACTTGAGTTTATAAAAGGAACAGGTGCTTTTGCTTCAGGTTCAGGAAAAGAACAGAAAACTTTCAGAGAAGAATGGATACTTCCTTACTCATTCATAGCTTTCCATGGGGTCGCAAACGAAAACGCCGCAAAAGATACGGGATTAACAGATGAAGATTTAGCATATCTTAGAAAAGCCTTGTGGGAAGGAACAAAAAATCTGATAACCCGCTCTAAAAATGAGCAAATGCCAAGGCTATTGATAGAAGTTATTTATAAAGATGGCGTTCACTCACACATCGGGGAACTTCATAGATACATAAAAATAGAAAGCGATAAAAACGATGAAGAGCTAAGAAGCACCGATGATTTTGTTTTAAA
>NZ_JALVTW010000038.1 GCF_027023985.1 Persephonella sp.
CTAAATTTCTCTATTACTTCTGCGGTAGCCCCATCCATTTTTATTTCATGGTTCTCAATCCAAATTACTCTATCGCATAGCAATTCAACTTCGTGTAAGTTATGCGAAACGAATAACATTGTTATATTCCGTTTTTTAAATGACAACATTAAATCTATACATTTTCTTCTAAATCGTTCATCTCCTACTGCTAAAACTTCATCAATCAATAAAATTTTAGGATTTAATTGAGTAACTACAGAAAATCCCAATCTAGCCAACATACCACTGGAATATGTTCTTATAGGTTGATCAGCAAATTCTTCCAGTTCTGCAAATTTAATAATATCATCAACTTTATTTTTAATAAATTTCAAAGGTATTCCTAACAAAACTCCATTCAATCTGATATTTTCATATGCATTTAACTCAGGATGAAAGCCACTCCCCAATTCAAGTAAGGGAGATACTCTATCTTTTACTATTATTTTCCCTGAAGTAGGTTTAATTACACCAGCCAACAAACTTAATAAAGTGCTTTTTCCTGCTCCATTTCTTCCTATAATACCTACCGTTTCTCCTCTTTTTACAGAAAAAGATATATTCTTCAAAGCAATAAATTCTTTTTTAATATTTTTCCTTTTTTCTTTAGAAAAAACTGAAAATAATAATTCTTTATAGGAAACATTTTGAATAAGCTTATAAATTTTTGTAACATTCTGAAACTCTATAATAACTTCTCCCATAAACCGACACCTTATAAGTATTCTGCAAATTTATAATGTAGCTTCTTATATATAGCAATAGATATTGCCAAAAATATTAAAATATCAATGCTCCCCCAGATTAAATTAAAAGAATTAATAGTTCCCCTCATAAAAATATCTCTCCACAAATCAATCACATGAACCATCGGATTTAAGTAAAAATAGCTTCTGTATTCTTGAGGAACCATTTGTATTTTGTAAAAAATGGGAGTTAAATACATAACCAATGTTAACAATAACGATGCTAATCTATCTATATCTCTAACAAAAACATTTAAAGTTCCAAATATTAGTCCAACAGAAAAACCAAGTATTAACTGTAAGAACAGAACCAAGGGAATCTCATAAAACCAACTAAAGTAAAATACTTTCTGATGATATATTGCTAGAAAAACAATTATTACAGGTATAGATATTATAAAATGTATCATATCCAGAATATTTATTGACAAAGGTAATAAAAATTTTGGGAAAGTGGTCTTTTTTATAATACTAGCATTTGCAACAAAACTCCAAACGCTAACCATAACAGAGTTCATAAACCATTGCCACGCAAATAATCCTGTAATAAGAAACAATGTATAATTTTCAATAGGAATTTTTAAAGCTATCTTAAAAGCTATATAAAAAACTATAGACAATACGAGAGGGTGAGCTATAGACCATACATATCCTAACAAAGTTCCTTTATATTTGACGATCCATTCTTTATATATTAAGACAAACAAAACATCTATATAATATCTTAGTGTGCTTCTTATACTATTGTTCATAATTCCCCAAATACTTCTAAAGCTCTTTTAACAATATCATCCATATCATAGTATTTATACTCTGCTAATCTCCCTACAAGAATTATATTTTCAAGTTGTTGAACCTCTTCTTTATATTTATTGTAAAGTTCCCTATTTTCCTTTGTAAAAACTGGATAATAAGGTATATCTGTTCCTGGGCTATATGTTTTAGGAAATTCTTTTAATATAACAGTCTTCCTAGTTTCTATCGGATGAATATGCTTAAATTCAGTTATTCTTGTAAAATCATAATTATTTGGATAATTTACCACAGGGGCTTCTTGAAAATACTCTTTATCATAGATTTCAAATTTTAAATTTAAACTTCTATAAGGTAAAAATCCATATTTAAAATCCAATAATTCATCAATCATTCCAGTAAAAATAAGTTTCCCTTTAAACTCTTGTCCTAAGAAATATATTTTTTTATTTTCAAAATCAATTTTTAGGACTTCTTTAAAATCTGTATTTAACATAAGTTTTATATTTGGATGATTTAACATATTCTCAAATATTTTAGTATATCCATCACGAGGAACAGCTTGATATTTATCCGTAAAGTAACGATTGTCTTTACTTATATAAACCGGAACTCTCGCAGTAACTTCAGGGTCAATATCCTCAGGCCTCATATTCCACTGTTTTGCCGTGTAATTTTTAAATACCTTTTCATATACAAATTCTGCTAAGAATTTTAAATCTTTATCGTTTTCTTTTTTAAGTTCAAGTATAGGAACTTTCACTCCATATTTATATTTTGAGAGCAGTTTCTCTTCTAATTTTTTAGCTAAAGAAGGAGGAAAGACCTCATATAAAGTATTAAGATTAAAAGGTATAGGAACCTTTTTACCATCTATGAAACCCAATACATAGTGATGATATATATCCCATTCCGTGAAGTTTAATAAGTAATCAAAAACATCTTTATAATTTGTATGAAATAAGTGTGGGCCATATTTATGAACTATTATCCCATCTTTTGTCCTGTAGTCATAACAATTACCACCTATATGATTCCTTTTTTCTATAACTAAAACTTTTTCATTTAAAACATTAGCTATTCTTTCTGCTAAAACAGAACCTGCAAATCCAGCACCAATTACTATATAATTAAACAATTTTTCCCTCCAATAATTTAATATTTTTCTTATATAGAAAGATAAACATAGAAATTGTAACAAAACTTTCTGAAATTAATACAGCGAAAGAAATTCCTATATGTTTATAAAAAGGGACTAGGATAAAATCTAACAAAATATTTAAGACGCTTGCAGAAATAAGTATCCTTGAAAAAGCTTTCTTATAATTAAAAGTCAGCATAGTTTGTATCCCAAAAATATTACTTAACGAGATAATAAAAGGTAAAAAGGATAAAATTTTCAAAACAATTATTGAGTTTTCAAATTTTTTCCCAAGAAATGTAATTACAATTAAATCTGTAAACATAAATAAAATTATAGACACACTAAAAGAAAAACTTCCCACAAAAACAGTAAGTTTTCTTAAAAATTCTACAGCTCTTTCTTCTGATTCTTTAACAAGCTTACTAATATACGGGTAAATAGCATTAGATATTGGAATAATCAACCCTTGAACAGCCCTAACAATCTTTTCTGCTGCTGAGTAATAACCTACAATTGTATTGTTAGTAAATATTCCAAGAATAAATGTGTTTGATACTGTATATAAGCTTATAGCAACAGTAGAAACAAAAATATGCCATCCTTCTTTTAATTGGTCAATCAGAGATTCAAAAGATGCTTTAGTAAATTTAATTTCAAAATCCTTAAAAACTATCCATAAGGCTAAAATACCGGCTATTATAAAGCCTAAAGAGTTTAATAAGGGGACATAGATATAATCTGAAACTTGGTGAACAAAAATGAAAATGGCAACTGTAAAAATAGATTTAGCTAATATATTCAAAAAAGTTATATATTTCATCTTTTCTATACCTTGGAAAAACCATATCGGAAACAATACCTGCCCCACCACCATACCAAACGTTAAATAGTACACTAACCACTCTTTTCTAAATTTTTCAAATGAAAAAACAATAAGGGTTAATATTATAAAAGAAATTAACATTAAACTAAACTTTATAATCATTACAGAACTAAATATCTCTGAAATCTTATCTTTATTATCACGGTTAATTGATATTTCCCGTGTTGCAGACAAATTAAAACCATAATCTGTAAGAATTATAAAATACTGAATAAAAGCCTGTGCAAACATAATAAGACCGAATTTTTCAGGGCCTAAAACTCTCACTAGATACGGTAAAGTTATCAAAGGCAAAATATAATTAGCTCCCTGTAAAATAGAAAGGGATAAAAAATTAGATAAAAGCCTCTTTTTATCTTCTGTATTAAAAAGTCTTTTTATTTTATTTATCATTTTACGTAAATTCTCTTAAATTCCTCGTAAATTATTACATTTTCAACAGAAGGATTAGGATAGCAAAGAAGTCCTATCTCTGTAATAAAAAAGATTGCTATTTCAATATCTGCTAAAGAAGCACCTTTAATTTTTTTATCTGATAAAAAATAGAGAATAGCATTAGTATCAAAAAAAAGACTATGCATAGATTAATCCCATTCTCCTCTAGTTATCTTCTGATATTCTTCCGGTTTGATTGGAAGTTTTTCAAGGGTTCCTGCAAATTCAGATAAGTTTTTCTTTCTTTTAGATACGGAAATTCCATATTTCTTCAATAAGAACTCATAAAAATCCATAAGTTCTTTTTTACCTTCTTCTGGCAAAATATCTATTTTTAAATCTTCGTTCATCATAATTAAACTACCTATTAGGTGAAGTATTTAATCATAATTTTAATATATAAAATAGGCTTTTCAAGGTTTATATCCTTTTTAAAGCGAACAGTTTCTTAATTCTTTATTATTTATGCTCAATATCCTCTTTCAAGAGCTTTTCTAAATTGATCTTAATATTATCGATTATTTCAAATTCATAGTTAAAATCTACAATTATCCATGGAGTTTTGTTTTCGGCTATTTGGATTTTCTTTGCATCGGTAAATATTCATCTTTTAGGATTTCTTCTACTTTTTCTTTATCAAAAGGCATTAATTTTTTTGATTTTAAGATTTTGTATGCTTTTCTTAATCTATCTAAATGTTTTTTGGTTTCTTCATAAGATTTTTTGTATTTAAGTTCAGCATTCAAATCAGCCTTACCCCTTTTTTCTTTGCTTCAATACATATCTCTTCCTGACAGTTATAGGATTTTAATATCAAATCTATTTTCTGGTCACCAATTTTGCTCTTCAGTTTGACTAAATAAGTAATCTTCTTATCTAACCAGTTCTTAGTATCTGGAACTTCAATATAAATATCTATATCACCGCCTTTTGCATTTGGATTGACTCTACTGCCAAAAAGCCAGACTTTTGCCTTATTCCCAAAGACCTCTTTAACAGTATCTCTGATAGCCTTCAGTTCGTATTCTGTAAGACGTACATTTTTAAATTCTTTTGTTTTCATTACTCTTTTATTCCTTCTTCTTTAAAAAGCTCATTAAGGTTTATTTTAATATCATCTATTATTTCTATTGTGTCGTTCCAATCTGTTATAAACCATCTTTTGCCTTTTTCTGCAACCATTACTTTTTTGTCAAATGTTGTATACCAGATAACCCTTTTTACTCTGGCATTTAATAAATCCTGTGTTTTTTCTCTCATATAATTCATAAAATCTCCGTATTTTCTTAAGTCTGCTTTTGAGTCAACTTCAATTACAACCTCTGGAGGAGTTTTTGCACATTTATCATTAATCCCTTCTCTAAAAAGTTTTTTCTTGTCAAAGATAGCAATATCCAAATTTCTCTATGTTCGTGGTGCCCATCGGAAGCCAGCTTCGTTAGTCAAGACCAAATATTTTTTCCTGTCAAGTTTTGAGGATAAATACCCTAATATTAAAGCAATTATAAATGCCTGTAATTTACTACTCCCCATAATTTCCTCCAGAGTTTTCTCCCCCGCAATTACTTTGTCATAATCCCTGTAATAAATGGGACTGCCATATCTCATCTCATATATAAGTTCTTTAGGGACTCTTTTTCTGCCTTTTTTCTTCTTTTCTTGGATTTCTAAACTCATTTTTTTCACCGGACTATTGAGATTTATAAAAATAATATTATAGATTTCGGATTGGAAAACAAATCCGAAAAAGTTTTGAAATTTAAGGAGTCTACTCCTCGAAATTTAGAGAGTATATTCCTGTATTTTAAGTTAAGTTTTAGCCGTTCCTGAAAATATCCCGTGTATAAACTTTGTGTTTTACGTCGTCAAGTTCTTCTGAATATCTGTTTGCTATTATCAGGTCTGGAATTTCTTTAAATTCTTGAAGGTTGTTTATTACTTTAAATTCCATAAATTTATCTTCCTCAATTAATGGCTCGTATATTACAACTTCTACATCTTTTGCTCTGAGATATTCAATAATGTCTATAACTGCAGCTTCTCTAAAATTATCAGAATCAGATTTCATTGTAAGTCTGTAAACACCTACGATTTTGGGATTTCTTTTGAGAATTTGTTCGGCTATGTAATATTTTCTGGCTATATTTGATTCAACAGTTGCTTTTATAAGATAGTGTGGAATATTTTTTTCCATGTAGTTGGCAAGCAGTTGTTTTGTATCTTTAGGCAGGCAGTATCCACCATAACCAAATGATGGGTTATTGTAATGCATACCTATTCTTGGGTCTAAGCATACACCTCTTATAATTTCTTCTGCGTTTAAGTCATGACTTTCTGCGAAAGTATCAAGTTCGTTAAAAAAGGCCACCCTCATTGCCAGATATGTGTTTGCAAATAGTTTTATACTTTCTGCCTCTGTTGAACCTGTAAATAAAACTGGAACATCTTTTTTCTTTGCACCTTGTAGAAGCAACTCTGCAAATTTTCTTGCTCTTTCAGACTTTTCTCCAACAACTATTCTGGAAGGATAAAGATTATCATATAGGGCTTTTCCTTCTCTTAAAAATTCTGGAGAAAAAATAATATTATCTATGCCAAATTTTTCTTTTATTTCATCTGTATATCCGACTGGGATTGTTGATTTTATTACCATGGTAGCCTGCGGATTTATTTGAAGGACTTCTTTTATTACAGCTTCTATTGATTTTGTATTGAAATAATTTGTTATCGGGTCATAGTCTGTTGGAGTTGCTATTATTACAAATTCTGCATCTTTATAGGCTTCTTCCGGGTCAAGTGTGGCTTTAAGGTTTAGAGGTTTATTTTTTAGATACTCTTCTATATCTTTGTCTATGATAGGGGAAATTTTTTTATTTATAAGTTCTACCTTTTTAGGGTCTATATCCTTTACTACAACTTTATTATGCTGGGCAAGTAAGATTGCATTTGATAATCCTACGTATCCTGCACCTGCAACTGCTATTTTCAGTTTAATAACCTCCAGGAAAAATTAAGGCATTAATTTTACTTTAATTTTATCTTTTTGTTCAACAATAATTATATTTTTTTGAATACCTATTAATTTTATCTGCCGTATCAAACAGAATAGGTGTTTTTTCAATTATTTCTTTAAATTTTTCTATAAGCATTTCCTGTATATATTCATAAACAAGTTCATTTCTCAAATCTTTAAGCTCTATTAAAAGTCTATAATCATCAACAAAACCTCTTTTTTCAGCTCTTATCACTATATCTATCTTCCTATTTATGTCTTCTAATTCTAATAAATCAAGACTTCGCAAGACTTTATTAATTAAAATATCAACAGCCCGGGAAAATCTATTTGACAAAGTTTCAAGGACTTCTAATTCATCTTCTGATAGATTATTTTTCTCCAAATCTATATTTTTTGCCTTTTGATAAGATTTATTTAACCATTCTATACTTTTATTAAATAAATTTAAGTTGTCACAAAATATTTTTTTAAGTTCTTCTGCTTTCAAATTTCAACCCCGTATTTATATGCAATTTTTGTAAATTCTGTTTTATAAGGATTATCTGTAATAATTAAATCTATTTTTCTATCTCCTAATTGAAGTAATAAATCTACCCGGATTTTTCTTCTTAGTTTGTAATCAATTTTTTTAGAAATAACAAGAATATCAATATCTCCACCTTTTTTAGTTAAATCTGTTCTACTTCCAAAAATAAAAATTTTTGCTTCAGGATCATATTTTTTTATGGTTTCCTTTATAATTTTCAGCTCTTCAGGGGAAAGTCTTACTTTTGGAGTAGTCGCCATTATAATCTCCAATAAAGGAATCCTTCATTAATGGCCTTTTCTTTGTTGTATAAACCTTTTATATCTATCAAAACAGGCTTTCCATCTTTTCTCATCAGCTCTTTGTATTTTTTAAAATCTAATTCCTCAATAAATGGTCTGTGTTTTACTGCTACTACTATCGCATCATAAGGAGCTTCTTTTTCTATATTGTCTAATAACTCTATTCCATATTCCTCTTTAACTTCCTCCGGATATGCAAATGGGTCATGTATGTAAACATATATCCCATATTCTTTTAGCTCTTCGTAGACATCTATTACTTTTGTGTTTCTTATGTCTGATATGTTCTCTTTAAAGGTTAGTCCTAATATCAGGACTTTACTTCCTTTTACTGCTTTTCCTGCTTTTATTAGTTTCTTTACTGTGTTTTCTGCTACAAATTTGCCCATATAATCGTTTATTCTTCTTCCTGCCAGTATCACTTCCGGATGGTGTCCTATGGCCTGGGCTTTGAAGGTCAGATAATATGGGTCTACGCTTATACAGTGGCCACCCACCAACCCCGGTTCAAATCTAAGGAAATTCCATTTTGTTGATGCTGCTTCTAAGACAGATTTTGTATCTATTTTTAATTTATTAAATAATACAGACAATTCATTCATAAGGGCTATATTTAAATCCCGTTGAATATTCTCTATTACTTTGGCTGCTTCTGCTGTTTTTATGTCTGGGGCTTTGTGAACTCCTGCTGTAATTACACTCCCATATAACCTGGCTAAAAATTCAGTCGTTTCTGGTGTATCTCCTGCTACCACTTTTGTAATTTTGTCTATTGTGTGTTGTTTATCTCCCGGGTTTACCCTCTCCGGTGAATAGCCTACGTTGAAGTCTTTTTTCCATTTTAGGCCGCTTTCTTGTTCTAATATCGGAACGCATTCTTCCTCTGTTAGTCCCGGGTATACTGTTGATTCATATACAACTATTGAACCCTTTTGCATGTATTTGCCTACTGTTTTTGTAGCTGATTTGATTGGTCTAAGGTCTGGTATGTTGTGCTTGTCTATTGGTGTTGGCACAGTAACTATTATTACTTTTGCCTCTGATATTTTCTCAGGATTGTCTGTAAATTCTATATTAGACTTTTTAAGTTTTTCTGATTCTACTTCTCTGGTTCTGTCATAGCCTTCTTTTAGTTCTTTTATCCTCTGAGAGTTTATATCAAAGCCTATTACATTAAATTTCTGGTCTAACAAAACTGCTAAAGGCAGTCCTACATATCCAAGGCCTATTATGGCTATTTTCTCTTTGTTCCCTTTTGTAAACTCTGAGATTTTCAAAGATTAACCCTCAAAAGAATTTTTTTCTATTTTACTATATATTATGGGTCGCAGACTTTACAGGGACGCAAACCTGCCTTTAAGGCTTTTCTTCTGCTTTTAAAAATAATTTTATGTTTTATTCTTCTGGCAAATCTACAGTCAGGTCTGTGAAAAACTTTACCTCTGGGTTTTGCCACATAATATGGAGCTTTTTTACGGGTTTTCTTCTTTGTATGGATTTTTCTTTTCTTATGCCGTTTGTGATAATGCTTTTTGGGAATGTATTCTTGATATGTCTCTACTTTATAATAGTTACCCTTGTTTTCTATTATTGTTTTTTCAAAAGCGAAAGCGCTACCTATAATAAATAAAAATATCAAAAACCACATACCCCTCCCCCTCAAAACAAAATCCAATATATATATTTGAATAACTTTTAATTATTTAAGTATAAATCATTCTACGGTTACTGTCTTGGCAAGATTTCTTGGCTGGTCTACATCTTTTCCAAGAAGGGTTGCTATATGGTAAGAAAGCAGTTGTAAAGGAATTATAGTAAGAATTGGATACAGCGGGTCTATTGTTTCTGGAATATAAATGACATCATCTGAAACCTGTTTTATCTCTTTATCATTTTCCGTGGCCACAGATAAAACTTTTCCTTTACGGGCTTTTACTTCCTGAACATTAGAAAACATCTTTTCATAAAATCTATCCTTTGGAATTACACAAACTACAGGCAGTTTCTCATCTATCAATGCTATTGGACCATGTTTCATTTCTCCTGCAGGATAACCTTCTGCATGTATATAGGATATCTCTTTAAGTTTCAAAGCTCCTTCCAGAGCAATAGGATAGTTTATATTTCTGCCTAAAAACAGAAAATCAGTTGCATTCATATATTTATGGGCGAGGTCTTTAATCTCATTATCTTTTTTCAAGATTTCTTCTACCTTTGAAGGAATATGTAAAAGCTGATTATGGATAAATTCATAATCTTCAAGTGAAATAGTTCCTTTTCTTAATCCTGCTTCAAGGGCAAATAATAGTAGACTTACTAATTGAGCTGTAAATGTTTTTGTGGCAGCAACCCCAATCTCTGGACCACAATAGGTGTATAAAACATAATCAGTCTCTCTGGATAAAGAGCTTCCTACAACATTAACAAGACCTATTGTTTTTGCCCCTTCTTTTTTTGCATCTAAAAGTGCAAATCTGGTATCTGCTGTCTCCCCAGATTGACTTATACCAAGCACCACAGTTTTTTCATCTATAATCCTGTCCCGGTATCTATACTCAGAGGCATAATCCACCTCAACCGGAATTCTGGCAAATCTTTCTATCCAAAACTTACCTACAAGTCCTGCATGATAAGATGTTCCACAGGCTATTATATAGAGTCTACTGGTATCCTTTAATATTTCAAATAGTTCATTATTTTTAGATGAGTTAAATCCGGAAATTGTATCTGCTATTGTTCTAGGCTGTTCGTGTATCTCTTTTTGCATAAAATGTTTATATCCTGCCTTTTCAGCAACAGAAACGTCCCAGTTTACATGGAAAGGCTTTTTTTCAAGTTTTTTTCCATCTATTGAATAAACCTCAACTTTATTTTTTGTCAGGACAGCGATTTCCCCATCCTCAAGGGCAATAAAATCTTTTGTATATTCTAAAACTGCAGGGATATCAGATGCTATAAAGTTTTCATCTTCACCAAGACCAATAATTAATGGGCTACCTTTTTTAATTGCCACAATTTTATCAGGTTCATATGTAGATATAACCCCTACTGCATAGGCACCTTCCAACCTTTTTGCTACTTTAAAGGTTGTTTCCAGTAAATCCCCTGTATATAAATCCTCAAACAGATGGGCTATGACTTCTGTATCTGTTTCAGACTTGAATTTATAACCTTTATCCATTAGTTCTTTTTTTAATTCCATATAGTTTTCTATTATTCCGTTGTGAACAATAGATATTGTTCCTTTCTGGCTGGTATGTGGATGAGCATTTTCTATTGTTGGAGCACCATGGGTTGCCCAGCGGGTATGTCCAAGTCCTATATGTCCTTCTATCTTTTTACCCCATAGATGTTCCTGAAGGTCTCTTATTTTTCCCACCTGTTTTTCAACAATAATTTTGTCTCCAGATTTATCTATAACTGCTATACCGGCAGAATCATATCCCCTGTATTCCAGTCTTTGAAGTCCATAAAGTAAAACCGGAACAGCATTTCTTTTGCCTACATAGCCTATAATTCCGCACATAATTTTCCCCCATAAACTTACAGCTGTAACTATATTATAATAAAGACTTAATTCATATAATTTTCGGAGGAAAAATGCTTTCCGATGAAGTAAAAAACAATCTTAAAAAAGAGTTTGAAAAATTAATAGAACCTGTTCAGCTTATTCTAAGAAAAAATGAAAAACCTGTTTCTGATGAAATAGAAGAGCTTTTGAAAGAGATTTCTAATTTATCAGAAAAAATATCTTTAGTGGTTTCAGACAGGCTTAATTGTTACGGATATCCCTGTATATCAATTCGGCAAAAGGATATAGACTTTGGAATTAGATTTATGGGAAAACCTGATGGAGGAGAATTTCCTTCTTTTATAAAAACAATATTGATGGTTTCCAGAAACGAGTATGACCTGACAGAAAGAACTGTTGAATTTCTGGAAGAAATAGACCAGCCTGTTGACATAAAAATATTTATAACAAAAAGCTGTGGATGGTGTCCGCCTACAATATTAAAAATGTTCAGCTTTGCAATGGTAAATAAGAACATTACGGCTACAGCTATTGATTGCTATGAGTTTTCAGAAATGGCTATAAAATACAACGTTGCAGCTGTTCCTAAAGTTGTTATTAATGATAAGGCTGAGTTTGTCGGTTTAAAAGAAGAAAATGAAATTTTAGGACATATTTTTGGAGCTATATCCTGATGAAAACACTGGCAGTTTTAGGCTCCACAGGTTCTATCGGAACTCAGACACTGGATATAGTCAAAAAACATCCAGACAAGCTAAAGGTTAATCTTCTTGCAGCTTCCCGTTTATCTGAGACTCTTTTAAAGCAAATTCAGGAATTTCAACCTGAATATGTATATATAAAAGAAGGTGCTAATTTACCGGAAGTAAAAGTTCTAAGCGGAGAAGAAGGACTTGAGGCAATTGCAAACCTGGATATAGACCTATTTATAAATGGAATTGCAGGAATAGCAGGAATAAAACCCACTTATTTGCTTTTGAAAAACAACAAAAAATTAGCTACAGCAAATAAAGAAGCAATTATATGTCTTGGAGAAATCCTGAAAGATAAATACTCTGATATAATTCCCATTGACAGTGAGCATTCAGCCATATTTCAGTGCTTACAAAACGGAAAAAAAGAAGAAGTAAGCAAGGTTATTTTAACTGCTTCCGGGGGACCATTCTGGAAGAGAAATAATCTAAAAGGTATTACAGTAGAAGAGGCATTAAACCATCCTAAATGGAAAATGGGTAAAAAAGTTACAATTGACAGTGCCACATTAATGAACAAAGGTTTAGAAATAATAGAAGCCCATTATTTATTTAATATTCCCTATGAAAAAATAGAAGCTGTTATACATCCCCAAAGCATTGTTCATGGTCTTGTTGAGTTTATAGACGGCAGTATTATTGCAAATCTATCAAATCCTGATATGAGAATACCTATAAGCTATGCAATTTCTTATCCGGATAGATGGGAAACCGGAGTTCAAAAGTTAAATCTTTTTGAAGCAGGAAATCTTGAGTTTTACAAACCAGATGAAAACAAATTCCCTCTGCTAAAAATAGCAAAAGAAGCAGGAAAAAAAGGGGGGGCTTATCCTATAGTGCTTACAGTTGCAGATGAAATGGCTGTTCAACTATTTTTAGAAGAAAAAATAGATTTCACAGAAATTCCACAGGTTGTAAATAATGTTTTACAGGAAGCTGATTTTCCTGCGCCAAAAAATTATGAAGATGTTATATCAATCATAGAAGAAACAAAAATTTTATTTGAAAATTTAATCCAAAAAACAGGAGGCAAAATTGCTTAGTTTACTGGCATTCGTGATAATGTTAGGTGTTTTAATTACTATACACGAGTTTGGGCATTTTATATTTGCCCGTATGTTCGGGGTAAAAGTTGAGGTCTTCTCCATAGGATTTGGACCTGCGATATTCAAATGGAAAGGTAAAGAAACTGTTTACCAGATAGCTGCTATTCCCCTTGGTGGTTATGTAAAAATGTATGGTGAAGACTCTATGACAGAACCAATTCAAGGGGAAACAGAAAAAGAAGCATATCAAGACCCCCGCTCATTTGCAGCAAAGCCAAGATGGCAAAAAATGCTTATCGCATTTGCAGGACCTTTGTTCAATATTATCCTTGCTGTTATTCTGGTTGCAGCTGCCTATATGGTAGGAGTTTTTGAACCTAAATATATGAAAGAACCTGTGGTGGTTGGTTACGTTGTTCCTGACTCTCCTGCAGCTAAAGCCGGATTAAAACCATTTGATAAAATTGTAGCTATAAATGGGAAGCCTATCAAAAACTGGAAACAGTTCACTGTTGAGATTACCATGAAAGCCGGTATGAAGGTAAACCTTGAAGTGATAAGAAACGGTAAAAAAATAACAATTCCTATGGAAATTCCTGAAAATATAACAAAGCAATCAATAGGTATATCCCCGTTAATACCTCCTAAGATAGGTAAAATTTTACCTGACTTCCCGGCTGCCAAAGCAGGACTAAAAGAAGGGGATGAAATTCTTGCAATAAATGGAAAACCTGTCCGAAGCTGGTATGAAATTGTTAATGTCTTATCCAAGATAAAAGATAAAAAGCCAGTAACCCTTATGGTTAGAAGGGGGAAAAGGGTATTCAGTGTTCAGGTCATTCCTGAATTTAATAAACAATTAAATAAATATGTCATAGGAATTGCACCGGTTTATGAAGCAGAAATTAAAAGATACGGCTTTGTGGAAGCCTTTAAGAAAAGTATTCAGAAAAATATGGAGATGAGTGTTCTCCTGTATGACTTTTTCAAAGATATTGTTACAGGAAAAAAATCACTTCAAGAGATTAAAAATAACCTTGGAGGTCCTATATCAATAGCTAAATATTCTGGCGGAGCACTGGAAAGCGGACTTGGGAATTATCTATTTTTCTCAGGATTTATATCCTTACAGCTTGGTTATCTTAACCTGCTACCTATACCTGTTCTTGATGGTGGACTGATTTTTATTCTGCTTATTGAAACAATTATCAGAAGGCCTTTACCTGAAAAAGCAAAAGAGTATTTAGCTTATGTTGGCTTTGCTATTATCGGCGTAATTATGATATTTGCTATTTTCAACGATATTTTAAGGGTTCTACAATAGATAAAAAAAGATGGAGCAAAGATGGCAAAAACAAGGGTAGGAATTATACTGCTTAGTGGAACTCTTGATAAAGCAATGCCTGCTTTTATTCTGGCAAACACTGCAGCGGCCATGGGTATGGAAGCAGGTATATTCTTTAGTTTTTACGGACTAAATGTAATTCATAAAGAAAAGATTAAACAGCTTAAAGTGTCTCCAATAGGTAATCCTGCTATGCCGATGCCTTTTCCAGTGCCGCAAATCTTAACAGTTATGCCAGGTATGATGGATTTTGCAACAAATATGATGAAAAAGATGATGGCAGAGCATAAAATTCCTTCCATAGAACAGCTCGTTCAACAGGCAATAGACCTTGAAGTAAAACTATATCCTTGTAAAACTGCAATGCAGCTATTTGGATATAAAAAAGAAGACCTTATTGACGGAGTAGAAGAACCAGCAGGAGCTGCAACATTTTTAAATTTTGTAAATCAGGCAGAAAAACCTATAGTTATGAATTTTTAAGCCTTATTTGATTTTATTTACCTTTCCCCATCTATAGAAATATATATAAGGCTTATGATATAGTTTATAATAATTTCTCTAAGAAATGCTTTTGGGAGGCAAGATTATGTTAAATTACGATGTTTTGATTGTTGGTGCCGGTGGCGGTGGATTAATGGCAGCCCTTGAAGCAAGTAAAGCAAAAGATGTAAAAGTTGGAGTTGTAACAAAAGTTTATCCTACCCGTTCACATACAGGTGCAGCTCAGGGTGGAATAAATGCAGCCTTAGCAAACGTTGACCCATCAGATAGTCCTGAAGTTCATACATTTGATACTGTAAAAGGTTCTGACTATCTGGGAGACCAGGACGCAATTGAGTTTATGTGTAATGAAGCTCCAAAAAGAATTTATGAACTTGAACATTTAGGGGTTCCATTCTCCAGACTTCCAGATGGAAGAATAGCACAAAGACCTTTCGGTGGTGCAGGATTCCCAAGAACGTGTTATGCAGCTGATAAAACAGGACACGTAATACTTCATACCCTTTACGAACAATGTCTCAAAAAGGATGTTGAGTTTTTAAATGAATGGTTTGTGAAAGAGCTTTTAGTTGATAACGGTGAAGCCAAAGGTGTTGTTGCCATAGATATAAGAAGCGGAGAAGTTCATGTTATAAAAGCAAAAGCCATTATCTTTGCAACCGGTGGATACGCAAGGGTTTACTGGGTAAGAAACTCTAATGCTATTGGTTCTACCGGAGACGGAGTTGCCCTTTGTTACAGAGCAGGAATTCCAATTAAGGATATGGAGTTTGTCCAGTTTCACCCAACAGGATTAAGGTCAACAGGTATTCTTGTTACAGAAGGTGCAAGGGGTGAAGGTGGTTATCTTATAAATAACAAAGGCGAGAGATTTATGGAAAGATACGCCCCAAATAAAATGGAACTCGCTCCAAGGGATATGGTTGCAAGGGCTATTGAAACTGAAATCCTTGAAGGTAGAGGCTGGGGTGAAGGAATGATGGCTTATGTCCATCTTGACCTCAGACACTTAGGTGCTAAAAAGATCAAAGAAAGACTTCCACAGATTAGAATGCTGGCAATAGATTTTGAAGGTGTTGACCCTATTGAAGAGCCAATTCCGGTAAGACCAACAGCTCACTACTCAATGGGTGGTATCCATGTAGAAGATTACAAAACTTCAATGACACCTGTTAAAGGTGTATTCGCTGTTGGTGAATGTGCCTGTGTTTCTGTTCACGGTGCAAATAGGCTCGGTGGAAACTCACTTCTTGATATTGTTGTATTTGGAAAACCTGCAGGTGCAGCTGCAGTAGAATATGCAAGAAACAAACCTGAAGATACAACATACAACTATAAGGCTGAAGAAGAAAGAGCAAGAAGAGAAGTAGAAGAGCTGCTTAAGAAAGAAGGCACAGAAAATATAAACGATATTAGAATGGAAATGGCTCAAACAATGTGGGATAAAGTTGGTATTTTTAGAGAAGAAAAACCAATGCAAGAAGCCATTGAGAAAATAAAAGAGCTTAAAGAAAGGTATAAAAATCTTGCTCCTGGAGATAGTGGAAAATTATTTAACACAGCTCTGATAAATTACCTTGAACTTGGATACCTCCTTGACCTTGCTGAAGTTATAGCTATTACAGCAGAAATGAGAAAAGAGTCAAGGGGTGCCCATGCAAGAAGAGACTATCCTGAAAGGGATGACGAGAACTTCCTGAAACACTCCCTTGCTTATTACACAGAAGATGGTCCAAAAATTGAATATACAGAAGTAAAAATTACAAAATATCAACCACAGGAAAGAAAATACTAAAAATCAAATCCCCCGATTCGGGGGATTTTTTTTCATTTATATCCCTTTTCAATCACCATTTAATTTTGAGATAATAATTCCAGTAATTACTTTTAGAGGGATAAATATTGATATTTGATGAAAAATACGAAATTTTAGAAAACAGACATATCTCAGGAATTACATATCTTCTTAGAATTAAAGCCCCCCAGCTTAAAGACGCCCCTGCAGGCTCATTCGCTATGGTAAGAGCCACCTCAGATATCCAGTATGACCCTATGATGAGAAGGGCTTTTGCAATTGCAGATATCCAAGGGGATGAGGTTCTCCTTTATTATGATGTCTACGGTAAAGGCACACAAGTATTAACCTATCTAAAAAAAGGTGAGCAGGTATCTGTCCTTGCACCTCTTGGAAAAAACTTTTTCCCTTATAACTATAATCATTATGTTATTGTCGGTGGTGGTATAGGCTTTGCAGGATTATCCTTGTTTATGAAAAAACTTAGAGAAATGGGAAAAAGTTTTACAGCAATATACGGCGTTAGAAGAAAGGAACAGCTTTCAATGCTTGACTGGATAAAAGAAAATAGCTTTGAAAATGATGTAATTATATACACCGAAGATGGTTCTTATGGAGAAAAAGGCCTTGTAACAAGGGATTTAGATAAACTGATAAATGAAAAACCGGACACAGCCTTAGCAGTTTGTGGTCCAAAAGGAATGATGAGAGCTGTTATGGATGTTGCTAAAAAACATAATACCCCTGCATATCTATCCCTTGAGAGCAAAATGGCCTGCGGGTTTGGAATATGTATAGGATGTGTAATTAAAGATATTGAAAAAGATAACTATATACGGGTCTGTTATGAAGGACCTGTTTTTGATGGATATAAAATAAAGTTTTAAAGGGAGAAAGTTATGAGATATGAAATAACAAAAAGATTTAAATTTGAAGCCGGTCATAGGGTATGGAAACAAAATCTTATGTCCGGTAAAGGCGCAAAATTAATGGGAAAAGAAATCCCTCCAAATCCCTGTCTTAACATTCATGGACATAGTTATAAAGTGGAAGTAACCGTAGGTTCAGATACTCTAAATGAACAGGAGATGGTTATAGATTTTTATCATATAAAGGCTGCATTAAAAGATTTGATAGATAATCAGATAGACCATTCATTTATTATTGACAAAAATGACCCGTTATTTCCAACTTTTAAAGAACATTTTGGATTTTTAAAGCTGTTTGTTGTTGATTTTTGCCCAACGGCTGAAGCTATAGCCAGATTTATTTACAAATTCCTTGAGAAAAAACTTGAAGAGGCTGGTCTGCTGGAAGATATTAAAGTTGTATCTGTTACAGTCTGGGAAACAGAAACAGGTAAGGCTGTTTATAAGGAAGATTAGATAAATAAGGAATTTGTCATGGGTAAAATTATAATTGAAACAAATGATAAAAAGGAAATAAAAATAAAGACATCTTTGAATTCACAGCAAGTGGAGAAACTAATAAAAGAACTGAAAAACAAAGAACAAGCAGAAAAAGCATTTAAAAAGCTAAGAGGGATATTGAGAACAGAAAAATCAGCGGAAGAACTTGTTGGAGAATTATATGAAGAAATATATGGTAGACAGTAATATTCTCATTGAATATTTTAAGGACATACCTGAAGCTGTAAAAATAATAGAAACAATACGGGAAAAAAATACAAATGAATATTACATAACAATAGATACTTTAGAAGAGATTTTATATATTCTTGTAAGACACTTGTCAGGAAAGTCCTATTGGGAACTCAAAAACAATCCTGAAATAGCAAAAAAATACTATAAAACAATAATTCCTTTAATAGAAACAATAATAAAGTCATCATTTGAAATTTTACCCACTACACAGAAAACCTATGAGACATTTATGAAAGTATGTAAAAAGTATGGGCTACTTCCTAAAGATGCTCTTTTGTTAACACTATGTATTGATAACAAAATTAACAATATCATAACTTTTGATACTGATTTCAAAAATTTAGATTTAAAGAAAATTAAAATTATATCTTCTGCAGAAGATATAAAGTAAAGGAAACATAAATGGAACTTGCATCAATACTTGTTGTGGTCTTAATAATGGCTTCTATGACAGCCCTTTACTTTGTAATAGGATATAGATTTCTAAAAAAACATAGGAGAGGTAAGGATGGCAATAATTAAGCCTTACAAGGGAAAGTATCCTAAAATACATCCTTCAGCCTTTATAGCCGAAAATGCAGTTATTATTGGAGATGTTGAGATAGGAGAGGATTGTTCAATCTGGTATAACGTGGTAATAAGGGGAGATGTTAACTATATCAGGATTGGAGATAGAACAAATATACAGGACGGAACAATAATCCATGTTGACCACAAAAAATATCCAACAATAATCGGAAAAGAAGTCACAGTAGGCCATAACGTCATGCTCCATGCCTGCACTATAGAAGACAGATGTCTAATAGGTATGTCTGCTACTGTGATGGATGGAGTGGTTGTAGGAAGGGAAAGTATAGTAGGAGCAGGAGCACTTGTCACTCCAGGCAAAAAAATAGAACCCCAATCCCTCTGGACAGGAGCACCGGCAAAGTTCAAAAGAAAGCTAACAGAAGATGAATTAAAATGGCTTGAAAAATCCTATCAAAACTATATCATGTATAAAAATTCTTATTTAAATGAGTTATAATACTTTTCCTTAAAAACAAAAAAGAGGTTAGAAATGACAAAAGCTGATATAGTCAACTGGATAATAGAGAATAAAAATGTCAGCTTGCCAAAAAAAGATATTGCAGATGTTGTCAATAGAGTTTTTGAGCTGATAGCAGACGAAATAGTTAACGGTGAGGATGAACATAAAATACAAATATCAGGATTTGGAACGTTTGTTGTTAAAAAAAGAGCACCTAAAATAGGCAGGAATCCTAAAACAAAAGAAGAAAAGTTGATACCTGAAAGACTTGGTGTATCATTTAAAATGGGTAAAAAACTTCAAAAGGCTTTAAATGGAGAAAAAGTCGGAGCGTAGCTCAGGCGGTAGAGCACTGGCATGGGGGGCCAGAGGTCGGCGGTTCGAGTCCGCTCGCTCCGACCATTTATAGAATTTCTAAATATCAGATATAAAAAATTATGAATAAGGGTTTAAAATGGGAGTGCTGGCAGGTTGGAAACCCTGCTTCCGCTTAACTGCCAGCAACAGACCCGCCACGGGCAGGGAAACGGGTGGGCGTCCAAAGATTTAAACTTACTAAATAATTGCTATTGTCTTAACTGAAACCCGGGGCAATGGGAGCCCCGCGGCCGGTTAAGACAATTAGGAAGCTTGTAACTGATATCTAAAGATACAGCCACATTAGGACGATTAGCAACGCCCCAATGTAAAGAATACACCATTTCAAATCCCTGTTTAAGGCTGGATAGTAATTGTTTTACCCAGAAACCGTTTCTCTTCAGATGGGAAAGTGATTTTGGAGTTTTTAAAATAAAAAAACTTTATCGTCTTCTTCCGATTTAAACAGTTTTTTGAATTAGGTGAACTCAAAGTAAAGAAAAACTGAGTTTTCAACCGATAAGAGCTAAAAATTATAAAACGAAATCAGGGGCTAAAGCCCCTGCAACTTAAACAGCAATTCTTTTGTAAGCCTCAATTAATCTGCTTACTTCTTGACCTGTTAGTTCCTTCAGTTCCTTTTCTGTTCTTACCGTTTTGTTCAATATCTGTTTTGCCATTTTAGGAAACTCAATCTGTGTTTTCTTTGCCAGTGTTTTCAGATATTCAATCTGTTTTTCTGTAGGTTGTGTGGTTCTTGGTTCAGGGGCAGATAGTTTAAATTCTCCCAGTTCAAGCTCCCCTCTGTAAGCTTTATTGCCAATTGAATAAAGGGAAAGACATTTTCCTATAGCATCTGTGATAGCTCCTTTAATCGCATCTCCAGGAGTTACATTTTCACCACCACCGACCTGAACTTTCCTTATTCTGTCATCTAAAATCCATAGGGAAACTTCTACCGTAGCCTGATAAACCTTTTCTTTGTTACCGCTTTTCCTTACGACCTCTTTTTCCTCAAGAGAGATGAGTTTGTAGTCATATCCCCAGATTGTTGTTATACTATTCAGGGCATCAATTAAAAATTGTGGGATATATCCTACAAGCTTTCTTCCCCTTGCTGGGACTTCCTGAATAGCCTTTTCTCCATATTTATCTAAAATCTCATTAACCCTCTTTGCAACCTCCTTTAGCTGCTTGTCTAACTTTTGTTTTTCTTCAGTGGAAAGTCTTTCCATAGAATAAATCCTCCTTTTACAAGATTTTTCAATGACTTACAATTTATGAAATAGTTGTTTTTAAGCAAGTTTTTCCAAAATTAGTATAATTAGGTGAAAAATTTTTAAAGTGGAGAAAAATTGAAAAAAGTCTTTATTAGTGTTGGCGAAATATCAGGCGATAACTATGCATCCCAGCTTATAAAACTGCTTCCTGAATTTGAGTGGCTTGGTATTACAGGGCCTAAAATGCGTGATGCCGGGTGTAAAACTGTAGAGAGATTAGAGGATATATCCGTTGTCGGTATTATGGAAGCCTTACCAAAATATTTCAAAATAAAACAGGCCTTTAAAAAAGCAGTTAAAGAGTTTGATAAGGGGGTTGATTTACTTGTTGTTGTGGATTTTCCCGGATTTAATCTGAAACTCCTTGAAGAAGCCAAAAAAAGAGGAATAAAAACTGTTTATTTTATTGCCCCGCAGGTATGGGCATGGGGAAAAGGTAGAATTCCCAAAATAGCCAAATATACAGACCTGCTTATATCTATATGGCCTTTTGAAGAAGAGATTTATAAACCTTATTTAAATGAAAATTTCAGGCTTGAGTTTGTAGGGCATCCCCTTCTGGATATAGTCAAATCCGAAACTACAGAAGAAAAATTTAAAAAGAGGTTGGAAATTCCTTCAGATAAAAGGATATTTGGACTTTTGCCAGGAAGCAGAGAAAGTGAAGTAAAAACCCTTCTTCCTATAATGCTTCAGGCTGCACAGATAATCCTAAAAGAAAAACTGGATTTACATTTTGTTATTCCTGTCACGCCAAATATGGAAAATCTGGCAAGGGATATTGTATCTACATATAAAAATCTACCTGTTAGTATAATCACCGGCAATCAGCTAAAAAATCCTTCTTATGAAGTTATGAAACATTCTGTTTTTTCTGTAATAGCCTCAGGGACTGCAACGCTGGAAGCTGCAATTATAGGAAATCCGTTTTTACTGGTTTATAAAGTGTCTCCGATAACATTTTTTATTGGAAAAATGCTGGTTTCCATAAACTTTTTAGGGCTGCCTAATATTATTGCAGGTAGGGAAGTGATAAAGGAACTTCTCCAAAAAGATTGCAATCCGCAAACTATAGCAGAATGGAGTATAAAATATCTAAAAGATAAAAAGCTTTACAATAAAACCAAAACCGAACTGACGGAAGTAAAACAGAAATTAGGACAACCGGGAGCCCTTCAAAAAACAGCGGATATTATCAGGCAGTTTATTGCTGCTGGGGAAAATAATAAAGCTGCCAGGTAATAACACCTTTATCACAATCCAGTTTATCATCTATTTCGCAGTATGTAAGTATTATCTGGCCTATAGTCATATCTTTGATTACTTTCCTTTCTGGGATATTTCCAATATAGGTGATACAGTTATTTTCCCTTTCAACATCTACCAGTTTCACATCGTAAAATCCCCGAATATATTTTCTTTCTCCGAGGGTAAATCCAAGGGGACATTTTGAGCTGTCAATTTTAAGCACAAAATCACCGGGTAAACTCAGCATTTTAATAGGCTGCTTTTTAAAAAAGTAAAATTTCCCGTAATAAACATCTTTACCAAGGATTATGACTTTGTCGTTTTCAGAATAAAGAATTCCCTGAGCATAAGCAAAACCAAAAATACCAAGCAAAATAATTAAAAATCTCATCTTTATCACCTCTTTTAATTAATATTATGTCTGTAATACTCCTGTGGAATACTTTTTATGATTTCTGCTGCAATTTTTTTAACCATATTTTGTATCGTCTGTTCCATTGGTATACTCTGGTCTACCGAGATACCTCCAATAACACCACCTTTTTTAAATGCACCTTCTCCTAAAACAAGGTTCCACCAGTTCCATTTACCCTCTCCTTTTATGGATTTCAAAACTCTACCTGTTCTGACATCAACAAGGCGAACTATTATCTGTATATAGCTTTCTTTATACTGGGCAATTCCCCCTGTTATGTGATGTCTGCCTCCTTCTTTCCACGGGATTAGAGCCGGAACAAAAAATTTAGTTTTTTTAGGTTCAACTGCCGTGATTACTCCAATAACCAGAATGTCTGCCCCTTCCAGTAGTCCTGTAGGAATGGCTTTTTTAATGTCAATCATATCTGACTGGGATAGAAGCAACTCTTTTTTTATCTCCTCAAGGCCGTATCCCCTTTCAAGCATTATAAATCTGTTTGTGTGGAGCAGTTCATTTATGAGCAAATCCTGTGTAATACTGGCTATATTTTCACTGCATTTTGCTGCTTTACACAGGACTATAGGAACAGCCATTCTAACCTTTTGGCCTTCATATCTGACATTTTTAAACTTTGTGGTGTCTACATTGCTTTTTATCCCTGAACATCCGGCAGCAAACAAAACAATCAATAAAACAAAAATCTTTTTAAACATAACCCCCTCTAAATCCTATTCTGCTTATAGTTATAATATTATTTTTCATTTTGGAATAAAACAATGTAGAGGTGTTAATGGAATACAAATTTCTTGCCTCATATATTCTCATACTTATTGCTCTGTATTTTTCATACAGGGAAAAATTAGGACTTGAGAAAACTATACTGATTAACTCTATACGGGCTTTGCTTCAATTGGCTGCCCTTGGGTATCTGCTGTTTTTTATTTTTAAGCTAAAAAATCCGGTAGCCCTTGTTTTGATTCTTGTTTTTATGGTTGTTTTTGCGGCATGGACAGGGCAAAGGAGAGTAAAACTTGCTGATAAAGGATTTTTAACAGCTTTTCAGGTTATATTTCTATCTTCCTTTATAGTGATTTCCTCCTTGCTGCTTATGGGCATTATAACCTTTGAGCCAAACCAGATAATTCCTGTCGGTGGTATGGTAATAGGAAACTCCTTAAATGTTTATACACTGGCAGTTGACCGGATGAAAGGAGAAACAAGGAACACACTGGATATTATTGAGGGTGTGGTTGCATTGGGAGGCAGCCTTAAAGATGCTTTTTACTTTATCAGGAAGGAGTCTTTGAAAGCCTCATTAATTCCGATACTGAATTCCCTGCAAACGGTGGGTATTATTCATATTCCCGGAATAACAACAGGTATGCTACTTGCAGGGGCTGACCCATTTGAAGCAGTATCTTATCAGCTTGCTATAATGTATATGATGGTTGCTGTGGCACTGTTTACAGGACTGTTTTCTATAAACTTTGGATACAAAAAAATAATAAGGACGGTTACTGAAGGTTGATACAGTTTTTATATACATTTTTTTACATCTTGTTGCTGGTGCCTGTTTTGCCTGTTTATATTTTTTTGACCAAGAAAAAAGGATACACCTTTAATCTAAAAGAAAGATTTGTTCTTTATTCAGACAAAGGGCAGAATAATCTATGGTTCCATTGTGCCAGTGTTGGTGAGCTTAATGTTGCGAAGCCTTTAATAGAGCATTACAAGGATAGATATAACATTCTTATAACCGTATTTTCTCCTCGGGGAATAGATTACGCAAAAAAGCAGTATCCTTATGCTACCATAAGGGCTTTACCATTTGATATTCCTTCTTTATTTAAAAAGTTTATAAAAATCTATAATCCTGTGGCAGTTATATCCATTGAAGGGGAATTCTGGTTTAATTTTGTAAACACAGCCCATAGATTTATCCCGTTTATATCAGCCAATACCAGAATATCTGATGACTCCTATAAAAAATACAAAAGATTCAAAGTTTTTTATAAAAAAATATTCAGCAGCATTGATTTGTTCCTTGTCCGGTCAAAAAAGGATTACCAATATTTGAAAGATTTTGTTGACAATCCTGAAAAAATTATTTTATGTGGAGATTTAAAGTTTATTTCCTCAAAAAGCAAAAAAGATATAAAATTTCACAAAAAAGGAAAAATCTTGATAGCCGGTAGCACCCATGCCCCTGAGGAAAAGATAATTCTTCAGATTTTCAAAAAACTAAAAGAAAAATATCCAGACCTTTATCTAATTATAGCCCCAAGACATCTTGAAAGAATACAAGAAGTAAAAAAACTTATTGAGGATTCTGGTTTCAGCTATCAGTTAAGGTCTGAGTCTGACATTATGGAAAAAGATATTTATCTTATTGATACTATAGGTGAGCTTTCTGGATTTTATAAATATGCTAATCTTGTTTTTATCGGTGGAACAATAGCCAATATTGGTGGGCATAATGTTCTTGAGGCTGCTTTAGAAAATAAACCGGTGGTTATAGGAAAGCATTATCACAAAATAGATGATATAGTAAAACAGCTTAAAGATAAGATTATTTTTGTGGCAGAGGACGAAAAGAAATTGGAAGATATTATTTCCAGCCTGCTAAACAAAAGAATGGAAAATATAAATTTATCTGAAGAAACAGATAAAATTTTCAGGTGCTATGTTCAAAATATAAACAGAGTTTTAGGTAGGAAGAATGGATGAGATAAAGCTTGCACAACATTTTTACCAGATGGAAATGAATGATTTTTATACATATATGGAAATCAGCAAAGTTATTAAAAAGCAGGATATAAGAGAAAAAATACAAAAAATTGCCTTGATGGAGAAAAAACATGCCCAATTCTGGGGTGATTTTCTGAAAAATAGAAATGCTGCTGTTCCAGAAGTTTCAGTAAATAAAACCAAGCTGCTATTTATGAAATTTTTATCAAAATTTATGAACCCTGTTATTGTTATATCGTTTTTTGAACTTGGTGAAAGTGGAGCAATAAAGCAGTATTATAATTTTCTCAAGCAGACCACCCTTAACCCAGAAGAAAGACAAAGACTAAAGGAAATTATCTTAGATGAGATAGAACATGAAACATTCTTTGCCCGCCAGATTAATGAAAAAGGAGTTTCAAATATCAGAGATTTTGTTCTTGGAATGAATGACGGACTGGTTGAGATACTTGGGGCAGTTGCAGGTTTATCTGCTGTTTATCTGTATAATCCTATTATGGTAGGGATATCCGGCTTGATTGTTGGCTTTGCCGGTGCACTTTCAATGGGGATAGGGGCTTTTATTTCTGTCCGCTCACAGAGACAGGTAAATCAGGCACAAAAAGAACAGATGGAAATTATATTTGATGTTGCACCTGAAAGGGCAGTTGAAGAATACAAAGAAAAACTGATTTCCTCAGGTGTTGTAAAAGAGATAGCCGAAGAAATAGCCAATAAAATCGGGCTTAATAAGGAGGCCATATCAAAACTGCTTATTGAGGAAACAGACGAAAATGAAGTCAAATCAGGGCTATTTACAGGATTTGCCTATCTGTTTGGCGTGTTTTTCCCTGTAATTCCTTACTTTTTTGCACCAAACTCATATATAGCCCTGCCATTTTCAATAATATTTGCAGGTTTAGCCCTGACAATCGTAGCAACAGTTATTTCTGTCCTGTCAGGAATCAGTATCAAGAAAAAAATTGCAGAAATGGTAATATCCGCCTTTACAGCAGCCGGAATTGCATATATTTTTGGTTCAATAATGCAGTCTGTATTTGGAATAGAAATATAGGAGGAATAGAATGCCTTACAGTATGACAGGTTTTGGGTATGCAATAAAAAATTTTGATGAGTATGAGATAGAAGTTCGTATAAAATCCCTGAATAACAAAGGAATTGATATATCCATAAAAGGACCTAGAGAAATTCTATTTTTTGTTGAACTGGATATAAGAAATACCATAAAAAAATATTTTGAAAGGGGTAGTTTTCAGGTTTATGTGAATATCAAATATACAAAACCTAAGATATTGATGAATATTGATAATATGAAAACTGCCCTTGAAAGTGTTAATCAGATGCTTTCACAACTTGGTTTAAAACCCTCTGATGATAAAATATTTGACCTTGTTTCAGGGCTTGCATCTGAGCTTGAGGAAGAAGTAGTAGATGAGGCACTGAAAAAAAGAATTCTTGAAGTGGTAGAAGAAGCCTGTGAAAAATTAAAAGAGGAAAGAAAAAAAGAAGGAGAAAAGCTCATAGCAGACATACAAAATAGATTGTTAATAATAGAAGAAATCGTTGAAAAGATAGAAAAAGAAAAAGATGAAATCATAGAAAAGGCAAAAGAAAAAATAACAGAAAAAGTAAAAGAACTCCTTGGGGAAGAATACTCAGAAAGGGCTTTTATAGAAGCCACACTCCTGGCAGAAAAAATGGACATAACAGAGGAAATAGTTCGTCTAAAATCCCATATAAAAAGGTTCAAAGAGCTTATAAAATTAGACCAGCCTGTAGGTAGAAAAATGGATTTTTTATGTCAGGAGATGCACAGAGAGATAAACACACTTGGGAACAAAATGCCTGATTTTTCCCCTTACACAGTAGAAATGAAAACCCAGCTTGAAAAAATCAGACAACAGATTCAGAATATAGAATAATGAGAAAAGTAATACTTTTATTAGTAGCTTTCATACTGGTTTCCTGTGCAAAAACCTATGACCCGTTAACAGGAAAGGAAACGTATACCCTCCTGCCTGAAAGTCAGGAAATAAAAATAGGCCAGATGTATGTTCCCCTGGCCATTGAACAAAATGATGGCAGATATCCAGACAAAGAAGTTCAAGAGTATGTGTCCCAGCTTGGACAGGAAATAGCAAAACATACTCCAAGAAAACTGAATTATAAATTTTATGTAGTCAATACAGATGTTATAAACGCCTTTGCACTTCCTGGAGGATTTATTTTTGTAAATAGAGGACTTATACTTGCCCTTGATAAAGAAGACCAGCTGGCAGGAGTTCTGGGACACGAGCTTGCACACGTAAACGCAAGGCACCATGCTAAATTTCTTGAAAAAATGTATGGAATGAATTTACTTATGAATCTGGCAGCTATTTTTGCTTATCAGACAAAATACGGTAATGTTCTTATGCAATTTGGCGGTCTTGGGGCACAGCTATTATCGTTAAAATGGAGTAGAGATCAGGAAAGCGAAGCAGACAGATATGGAATTAGATTTACATATAATGCAGGATATGATCCAAGGGGGCTTATAGAAACTTTCTACATTTTCAAAAAATTAGATAAAATTCATCAACCAGAATGGTTATTAACACACCCATTACCAGACACAAGAATAAAACAGGCAAAAAGAATAATATCCAGACTTGATTTAAATAAACCTCTAAAAAAAGATAGTCCCCGTTTCCATTACATAAAGAAAAAACTAGAAAAAACAAAACCTTCCTATGACCTGTATAAAAAGGCAAAAATCAAGCTGATTAAAGATAAAAATTTGGTAGCCGCACTGAACCTTGTGGACAAAGCTATAAAGCTGTATCCTGAAAATAATGCTGCTCTTGCCTTAAAATCTTATATTTTGCTAAAGCAGGAAAAATATGCCGATGGTGTTAAATACGCCGTTAAAGCAGCCCAGATTGATGGGATGTTCTTCAGACCACATTTTTTTGCAGGTTTTGGGTATTTTAAACTTAAAAAATATAGAGAAAGCATAAAATATCTAACAAAAGCAAAAGTATTAATTCCAAACTTTCCTGACACATACTATTTCTTAGGTAGAGATTACGAGGCATTAGGAGAGATAAGCAAAGCTATTAAAAATTATGAGAAGGCCTTGAAACTAACAAATGGCAAAAGGGGATGGGAAGCAGACGCCAAAAGACGCCTGCAAAGGTTGTTAGGTTATTAAGGATATAGCTGTTCCCCTGTTTCAGGGTCATATATAAATATGGCTTTTACAGGACAGGCCTCTGCTGCTCTGAATATTTCTTCTTCTTCCTCAGGGGTAAGGTCTAAAATAACTTCCTGTCTTTTAACATGCTGGGCTTTTTCCATAACCTCTTCCTTTGGTTTTCCCGGCTCAAGGATTACAGCTTTATGTCTTTTATCAAGTTCAATATACTTGGTTTCCTCTGCACATGGACCAATTCCTTCACAGATTGTTCTATCAACAACAACCTTTAATTTACCCATACTTTTCCTCCTTATTATGTTTATCAGTTTTAGATTATAATTGAATTAAGATATTTCTCAAAGGATATAAATCAATGAAAAATATTATAATAGCGTTTATCGGGGGATTGCTGCTTGCACTTTCCCTGCCGGGATATTTTATCCCCTTTGCATTTTTAGGGGGATTTTTTATTATTTTTTATCAGTCTTACAATGAGCCCTTTAAAAAAGTCATTTTATATTCTCTTATTACAGGGGTTTCCTTTAGCATTTTTTCTTTTTACTGGATTACTTATGCTATAAGCTACTACGGAGATGTTAATATTTTTGTGGCGATAATTTTATTTATTCTGTTTGCTATTTTCTTCTCATTATTTTTATTTGTGCCGTTTTCAGTATTTTTAAACTGGATGCGGGATTATAGATACTCCATATTTTTAGCACCTTTTTTATGGGTCTTACTGGAAAACCTCAGAGAATTTATTCCTTTTACCGGATTTCCATGGAACCTGATAGGATATTCCCTTTCTTATATAAACCCTATAGCGCAGATAACAGCCTATACAGGCATATATTTTCTTTCTTTTTTAGCTGTTTTTTTCTCTGTAGTTATTTATCTGTTTATCCGTGATAGGAACTTCGTGTCCGCGTCTTTAGTTATTTTTAGTATTGCCATATTTGTAGCTATTTATAGCTGGGGAAATAATAGGATTAAAAACTTTCAACCTGAAGGTATCCCAAAAAAAATAGCCATTATTCAGGGAAATATAGATGAAAGTAAAAAAAATGACCCTGAGAAAGCACTGGAAATCACACAGAAATATCTAAAACTTATGAGGGAAGCTGTTAAACAAAATGTTAACCTGATTATTTTATCTGAATCTGCAATTCCAACATATCCACTTTTTAAGCCAGAAAGAGCTTTGTATGTTTATTTCAGACATTATTTAAAAAAGATTGGTGTTCCCCTTGTTTCAGGGTTTGATAATTATTACAAAGAAGGGGATAAATTAATACTTCATAACTCTATTTTTTTATTTGATGAAAAAGCCAATATAGTTGATTATTACAATAAGATTAAACTTGTGCCCTTTGGTGAGTATGTCCCTTTTCCATTTGGAATTTTCAAACCTTTATTCCCTTATCTACAGGGCTATGATTTTATGCCGGGAGAAGAACAAAAAGTATTAGAATACAAAGAATTCAAAATTATCCCTCTTATTTGTTTTGAAGCCATATTTCCTGAATTTGTGGCATCGTTTTCCCAAAAGGGAAATCTAATAATAAATGCAACCAATGATGCATGGTTTGGTAATACAGTAGCCCCTTACCAGCATTTTGAAATGGCACGGGTAAGAGCAATAGAAACAGGGAGATATTTTGTCAGAGCTGCAAATACAGGTATTTCAGCAGTTATAACCCCAACTGGTAAAATAAGTTCTTCCATAGGGTTATTTAAAGAAGGAATAATAATAGATAAAGTTTATCTACTTGAAAATATAACTTTCTTTAGCCAATATTATTACTATATTCAAATAAGTTATTTAATTATATTTTTATTACTAATTTCTGTGATAAGGAGCCAGCTGTGGAAAAGATTAATGAAGAAGTAATATCAATACTGGTTAAGCTTACGAAAAATATTATTGGTGATAAAGCTGTTGAACTGATTTTGAAAGATTTAGGAGAGGACATATCAGGTAGACAACTGGTTTTTGCATTTGCAGAAAAAATACAGGATTTATTTGGTGAAAAAGGCGGATTTTCCACAATGAGACAGCTGGGTAGGGAAGTTGCTAAAACAATGATGGAGCAAAACCAAAAGGAAAATTGGGAGAAAGTTATGGAACAGGCCTTAAATGAGCTTGGTTTTGCAGAACGGGTAGAAAGAGAAGAAAATGCCGCTTATATCTGCAAATGTGTGTTTTATGAAATTCTTGATGATAGAAGCCTTAAACCAACAGAACATTCTGTATGCTGGGCAGGATGGGGATTTATTGAAGGATTTGCAAAGCATATGTATGGAGCAAAAGGCGTCCAGTGGAAAGAGAGAGATTATGAAAATGAAAAATGTAAATTTGAATATATTAGAGCATAAAAATATATGAAAAACTCAAAAATTTAGCCCTTAAATCTTGCAAAAAAGATTAAACAATCATATAATATTAGCCTCTTATGGAGGGTGTAGCTCAGCTGGCAGAGCACAAGGTTGTGGCCCTTGGGGTCGCGGGTTCAAGTCCCGTCACCCTCCCCATTTCCTGTAATTGTTTATAATATATAAATGCAGGACTTATCCGGAGGATTTATTTTTATGAAAAAAATATTCTTATACCTTTCCTTTGTAGCAGCAACATTTATGTTTATTAGCTGTAATGTAAACACCCAAAACGCGTTTTCCCAAGAACCTAAAGTCCTTCAACCGTTTACAGTAAAATACGGTGATTATGTTTTTCCTGTGCCTTCAAACTTTTCTCTTAAGCAAGACTTGTCTATGATTTATGAAAATAAAGGCCTTGTAAGAGCTTATCTTGTTTATGTGGGAAAAGCATCCACTTCAAAGTTGCTATACTTCTTTGATAAATACATGCCTAAAAATGGTTGGAAAAAAGAGTTATTTGTTGCCGGCGAAGAAACTACAGTGGCATATTCAAGGGATAGGCAACTGATTGTTATTAAAATAAAACAGGGACTTGGTGGAACAGTCCTTAGAATACTGCTGACAGCTAAATAAAAATGCATATATTATAGACCGCACCTGCGGGTGTGGCGGAATTGGCAGACGCGCAGGATTCAGGATCCTGTGGGCGCAAGCCCGTGTGGGTTCGACTCCCACCACCCGCATATATGCGAGCGTGGCGGAACTGGCAGACGCGCGGGACTTAGGATCCCGTGGCCGCAAGGCCGTGGGGGTTCAACTCCCCCCGCTCGCACTTAATTTCCAAAATTATCATAGACAATCTCCAATTAACATTTATATTTATCCTTATCAGCAAAAATGTCAGGGTTAAATCATGAAAATTCAAATAACGGAAAATGGTCCTTATATTGTCTCAGGGAATATCCCGCTTTTCCGGGAAATAATGGTCAAATACAAAATGACCATACCGCAGGAATGGAAAAAGGTTCAGGAGTTTCAGGTAAAAGGAAAATATGCATTGTGTAGATGTGGAATGTCAAAAAACAAACCATTCTGCGATGGCTCTCACAAAGCCGGATTTGATGGAGAGGAAACAGCAGAAAATGTTCCTTATGCTGAATTAGCAAAAGTTTATTCAGGGAAAAACTTTAATTTGCTTGATAACAAACCTTTATGTTCTTCTGCAAGATTTTGTTTAAAAGGAAAAGGTATATGGGAACATATTAAAGAAGTGAAAGCTATAGATGAGATAAAGGGAGAAGTATGGAACTGTCCCTCAGGCAGACTGGTTCTTACCGATAAAGAGGGAAACCCTATAGAACCAGAGTTTCCTAAAGAAATAAGCATATTAGAAGACAATCTTGCAGGAGTAAGTGGACCTATCTGGGTAAAAGGGGGAATTCCTATAGAATCTTCAAAAGGAACTATTTATGAGATCAGAAACAGGGTAACCCTTTGTAGATGTGGGAAATCTGCCAACAAACCCTTTTGTGACGGCACCCACATCAAAATAAAATTCAAAGATAAAAATTTTAAACTTTAATTAGCTAATTTTTCTGTTTAGAAGTATTCTACCTGCGAATAACAGGAATAATAGCATCATCCATTCAAAATATGTGTAATTTCCGGTAGTATCCATTGAACAACCTCCACTACCTCCACCGCCGGTATCAGTTTTAGGTGAATATACTGAACCTGAAAGTTTAATTTTTATGGTGTTATATTTAGTGTTTGTTTCTATATTCAGGTAATCTGAAAAATTCCCTTCTTCATTAGATTTAAAAGAAAGCCTTATTTCACAAATTTGTCCAAAATTAAAAGATCCTCCAGAGCAAGTTTCTCCAGTTATTTTGAATTTAGAATTTTTATCAAGATATACATTACCTATATCTAAGGCACCTGTTCCTGTGCTTTTTATTTTGAATGAAAATTCTTTAGTATTTCCTGTCTCTATTGAACCAACTTTGTAGTAGAAATTCTGATTATCCTGGGTGATAGGTTTATTTATGCAGATTTTAGGAAGATTATCAGGAGAGGAAACGGCTTTGTATGCATTAAGTCTGTTACAGGATGCAGAATAACCTGAAAGTGATAACAGATTATCCCCTGAAGCTATAACTTTTTTAATCAGCTCTGCATTTGAACTTGAGGTGGAATCTATTGATTTGAGTAAAGATAAAACTCCTGCAACCTGAGGTGCAGCCTGGGAAGTTCCAACAAAGCCTGCATAATCATTTGTGTCATCACCGTCATTAGTATATTTATACAGATTAAGAATAAGTTGATTACTATTTACTTCTCCTCCTGGAGCAAAAATATTTACTGTAGACACCCCGTAATTTGAAAAAGAGGATATATTGTCATACCTATCTACTGAACCAACGCATATAACATTATCAAGGACAACAGAATAATTACATGGTAAGAAATTATTTATATCATTATTAGAGGTATAGTTTCCTGCAGCTGCAACAAAAATTGCTCCTATATCCTGAATAAGGCATTTTTCTGTATCAGGATACTGAGTGCAATCTACATTTAAAGTTTGATCAGCAGGGGCAGTATAACCGTAACTTCCGTTTATTACAGCGATATCCAAACCTTTTTGGTTTTTTAAGGATTTTATATACTCAAGACATTCAATAAGGTCGTTTACATCTCCTGAACCATTCGCCATAAATCTACAAGGTATTATTTTTACATTCCAGTTTATTCCTGCTACGCCAATACCATTGTTTGTTGTGGCACCTATTATCCCTGCAACATTTGTCCCGTGACCATCATAGTCCATAGCACTCCCTTTTCCCGTAATTGCATCATATCCGTAACAATCATCTATGTAGCCGTTACCATCGTCATCCTCGCCATCACTACAATTTGCATCATCTCCTTTACGCTCATCTTCATTAACCCAGATATTAGCCTTTATATCAGGATGGGTGTAATCAACTCCTGTATCAATTACAGCAACATATACAGTATTTAAACCAGTAGTTATATCCCAAGCATTTTCCATATCTATATTTTTCAAATACCATTGTTGCGGATATAAAGGGTCATTAGGAATAGCCTGTGGGTAAACCTTATAATTTGGTAGGACATAGGCAATATCAGGATCTTTTTGTAGCTCTTTTATAAACTCGGATAATTTTTTTCCATTAGGAACTTTAAGAACAATTCTGTTTTTATGTTTTTTAACTACTGACTGGGTAGTAATAGAAGAAGGTTTAATACCATTCTTTAGAAAAACGATAACTTCTTGAGAATGGCTTTGATATAAAAATCCCATTAAAAAAAATAATAAAAATACCCTTTTCATTAAAATTTCCTCCGTTTAAAATTAAAGGATGAAACAGGTAGCTTTATTATACTTTCTTCTTATTATATCGGTATTACTGTCTAAATTTTTCGTTTTTCTCTCTTTTTTACAGTTTTTGATATTAATCTTGCCCCTTTTATTACTTGACGAAAGATATTTAGGCCTGAGAAATTTCAAGGCTGTTTTTATAGGGTTTTTGAGTTCTGCTGTTTATTTACCATTTATAAATTTTTCAAATCTATATCTCCACACTTTACCACAAGTATTTGCAGAAGAAGTATTTTTCAGAGCTTTTTTGCAGAATAAACTTGCAGAAAAATTAAATATACATCTATCTATAATTCTAACCTCTATACTTTTTGCTATTCCTCACATTATTCTGCGACCTGACATATTTTCTGCACTTACATTTTTTCCGTCTATTTTATTTGGATATCTGTATTACTATACGAAATCCGTCTGGAGCAGCACTTTATTCCATTATTTTTCCAACCTGTTTTTATGGAGCAATCAGGAGCGCATATTTGATATAATAAAAGTTTGTATTTTCTAAAAAAATCAAGCAAGGAGAGGTAAATGAGCGTTACAGTTGAAGAAAAAGGACTTGTAAGAACTCTTACAATTGAAGAAAAAGGAGACAAAATTAAAAAATTAGTTGATAGCGTCATAAAAGAGTTCCAAAAAAATGTTAATATCCCCGGATTTAGAAAAGGACATGTTCCTGCATCAGTAATTAAGGCAAGATACAAATCTGCACTTCAGGAAGAAGTTGCAAGAAAGTTTATCGGGGAAAATCTCCAGAAAATTCTGGAGGAACAAAATCTGCAACCTGTTTCACAGGATATAACATTTGGAGATATAGAGCTAAAAGGGGATACTCTAAAATTCAAAGTTGCCTTTGAAGTAGCCCCTGAATTTGAACTCAAGCCTTACGAAGGATTAACAATTGAAACTATAAAACATGAAATCACAGATGAGGATGTCCAAAACTACATAGACAAGCTTAGAGATGAAAACGCAGAATGGGAAGTTACAGACAAGAAAGTTGAAGAAGGTGATATGGTAAAAATCCATTACCATATAATTGCAGATAACGGAGAAGAGGAAGAGGATGAACTTGAGGTTGTAATTGGAGCAGGACAGCTTAGACCTGAGATAGAAGAAAAAATCATAGGTAAAAAGGCAGGGGAAGAAATAGAGGTTGAGGATGTTCCACTTTACAACGAGCAGGGAGAGGAATTTGGCAAGGCTAAAGTTAATGTAAAAATCCTTGAGGTCAAGAAGAAAAAACTACCAAAATTTGATGATGAGTTCGTTAAAAAATTAGGTCTTGGCGAAAATGTTGAAGAAGCTAAACAAAAAATAAAAGAACAAATAGAAAATCAGGTAAAAATTGCAAAAGAAGCCGAACTGCAGCAAAAAATAATTGATGAACTAGCTAAACAGTATGATTTTGAAGTTCCATCTTCACTGGTAAGAGCAGAACTGGAATATCTGGTTCAGGATTACGCAAGACAGCTTGAAAATTACGGAATCAAACCAAGCCAGGAAATGCTCGCTGCAGCAGCACAGGGACTTGAAGAGACAGCAATTAAGAATGTCAGAGTTATGTTTGTTATAAACAAAATAGCAGAAAAAGAAGGTATAGAAGTTTCTGAGGAAGAGGTTAACAAAGAAATTGAAGAAATGGCAAAAGCTTACAACACAACACCTGAACAGGTTAGAAAATATCTTGAAGAAAATAATCTTATGAATAATATCGTTTACTCAATTCTCAGGAAAAAAGTCCTTGACCTTTTAAAAGAAAAGGCTAATATTATCGAAATGACAAAAGAAGAATACGAAGAAAAAATGAAACAACAGCAACAGGAAGAAAAAGCCGAAGAAACCCAAGAAGAGCAAAGAGAAGAATCTTCTAAGGAAAAAAAGGAGGAAGTAGATGAGCAAAAATGATTTAGATAGAATCGTAAGCCAGTTAGTTCCAATAGTTATTGAGCAAACCCCAAGGGGTGAAAGGGCTTACGATATATATTCAAGACTTTTAAAAGACAGGATTATCCTGCTTGGATTTCCTATAGATGACCATGTGGCAAACCTTGTGGTCGCACAGCTGTTATTCCTTGAATCTGAAGACCCGGACAAAGATATATATATGTATATAAACTCCCCCGGTGGTGTTGTTACTGCTGGGCTTGCTATTTATGACACTATGAACTATATCAAGCCGGATGTGTGCACAATCTGTATGGGGCAAGCGGCATCAATGGGAGCTTTTCTGCTTTCTGCAGGAACAAAAGGCAAAAGATATGCCCTCCCAAGTTCCAGAATTATGATACACCAGCCACTTGGTGGATTTCAGGGACAGGCTACAGATATTGAGATACATGCAAGAGAGATACTTAGGCTGAAAAAAATGCTTAATGAATACCTTGCAAAACATACAGGACAAAGCATAAAGAAAATTGAAAAAGACACAGAAAGGGACTATTTTATGTCTGCATACGAGGCCAAAGAATACGGCCTGATAGACAAAGTAATAGAAAAAAGGTAGGTAAAGTATGAGCGAACTGCATAAATGTTCATTCTGTGGCAAATCACAGGATGAAGTAAAGGTTTTGGTTGCGGGGCCTGATAATATCTTTATATGTGATGATTGTATAAACCAGTGTAATCTGCTTTTAAAAGAAGAACTGGAAAATAAACCTGTAGAAGAGCTTAAAGAACTTCCTACACCTGCAGAAATTAAGAAAAAACTTGATGAGTATGTAATAGGGCAGGAAAGGGCTAAAAAAATATTATCTGTTGCAGTTTATAACCACTACAAAAGGATTTTTTACCCTGAGAAATACTCAGACGACGACGTTGAACTGGAAAAAAGTAATATTTTGCTAATAGGACCTACAGGTTCAGGTAAAACCCTGCTTGCCAGAACACTGGCAAAGATACTTAATGTTCCTTTTGCAATAGCAGATGCAACAAACATAACAGAAGCCGGATATGTTGGAGAAGATGTAGAAAGTATACTTGTGAGATTATTACAGGCTGCAGATTATGATATAGAAAAAGCACAAAAGGGAATTGTTTATATAGATGAGATAGACAAAATAGCCAAAAAATCCGGTGAAAATCCATCTATAACAAGGGATGTTTCCGGAGAAGGTGTTCAGCAGGCATTACTTAAAATCTTAGAAGGAACTATTGCGAACCTTCCACCACAAGGTGGTAGAAAGCATCCCCATCAGGAGTTTATTCAGCTTGACACAACAAATATACTTTTTATCCTCGGTGGAGCTTTTGTAGGCCTTGAGGATATTATAAAACAGAGAATTGGTAAAAAATCCATTGGATTTGCTGCAGAAATCAGGTCAAAAGAAGAGGAAGAAGGAAATATTCTTTCAAAAGTAAGGGTTGAAGATCTTATTAAATTCGGTTTGATCCCTGAATTTATAGGAAGAATACCTGTAATTGCCACATTGGAAGAACTTGATGAAGATGCACTGGTAAGGGTTCTTACAGAACCAAAGAATGCACTTATCAAGCAGTATAAAAAACTACTTGCAATGGATGGCGTTGAGCTTGAGTTTACAGAAGATGCAATCAGAGAAATAGCAAGGGAAGCTATTGCCAGAAAAACCGGTGCCAGAGGTTTAAGGGCAATAGTAGAAGAAATTATGCTTGATGTTATGTATGAAGTCCCTCAGGCAAAAGGTGTTAAAAAAGTAGTAATAGATAAAGATGTTGTCCTGAAGAAAAAACAGCCAATTTTGATATACGAAAAAGCAAGTTAAAATGGCAACTGTCAAAAAGGTAAAATTTGTCAAAAGTGCGGTTAATCCAAAGGATTATCCGCCTCCTCACTTCCCGGAAATAGCTATTGTTGGCCGTTCCAATGTTGGAAAATCCTCACTTATAAATGCAATATTCAACAGGAATATTGCCAAAGTATCCTCATCTCCCGGGAAAACAAGGCTTATAAACTTTTTCCTACTTAATGATAACGTTTATTTTGTAGACCTTCCTGGATACGGATATGCTGCTGTTTCAAAAGCAGAAAGACAAAAATGGAAAAGAATGATAGAAACATATTTTCAAACAAGGGAAAACCTATCCCTTGTGATAATGCTTGTTGATAGCAGACATGAACCAACAAAACTGGATATTATGATGAAAGAATGGCTTGAGAGTCTTGGAATTCCTTATATTGTTGTTGCAACAAAGGCAGATAAACTTAACCAAAGTGAAAAAGCAAAAGCAAAAAAAATCATCAGAAAAACACTTGGCTTGCCAAATGATTTTCCGGTTTTCCTGACTTCTTCAAAGGAAAAAACAGGTATAAAAGAGCTAATGAGTTATGTTCTTGATTTTGTGAAAGAAAAATAATGATAAAATATTACCAAAATCAAAAGTAAAGGGGTCAGGTTGCGTTTCATAGAAAGTAAGTTCAAAGACAAAAAACCACTTATCTGTTATTTTATGGCCGGTTATCCTTCTCCGGAAAAAAGTTATGAAACGGCAAAAGCATTAATAGAAACCGGAGCAAATATATTAGAAGTTGGCCTTCCATTTTCAGACCCAGTTGCAGATGGTCCAACCATACAGGTGGCCCACGAAAAAGCTGTAAAAGACGGAATAACCCCTGTTAATGTCTTTCAGCTTACACAAAAAATAAAACAGGATTTTCCTGATACACCGCTTATTTTGATGACTTATTACAACCCTATCTTTGTTATGGGAGATGAAAAATTCTGCCAGATGGCAAAGGATAGCGGGATAGATGGATTTATTGTTCCTGACCTTCCTCCGGAAGAGGCAGAAGGTTTTAAGGAAATCGCAAATAAAAACGGGCTTGATATGATTTTCCTGCTTGCGCCAACCTCCCATGAGGAAAGAATTAAAAAAATCGGAGATATGAGTGATAGTTTTATTTACTATGTATCCCTTACAGGAATTACAGGAGAAAGGGAAACACTCCCATGGCAGGAACTGGAAGAAAAGGTAAAACAGATTAAAAAGATAACAGGTAAATTTGTTGCAGTAGGGTTCGGGGTATCCAAAAAAGAGCATACCCAAAAATTAAGTAAAATAGCAGACGGCGTTATAGTAGGTAGTGCTATTGTAAAACTACAGGGAAAAGCAGATATTGAAGGTATAAAAAATCTGGTAAAAGAGCTAAAAGAGGGTCTGGAATGATAACCGTAGTAGATTACGGAATGGGTAATTTAAGGAGTGTTGCAAAAGCCCTTGAAAAAGTCGGTTTTGATGTGAAGGTTTCCTCTGAGCCTAAAGATGTGGAAAATGCAAAGGCTATTGTTGTCCCCGGTGTTGGTGCATTCGGGGATGCGATGCATAATCTTGATAGATTAAATCTCCTTGAACCTGTTATTAAATCAATAAAGGCAGGAAAACCTTATCTGGGAATATGTCTTGGACTGCAAATACTTTTTGAGTATGGTTATGAATTTGGAGAGCATGAAGGTCTTGGGATTTTAAAAGGTAAAGTCGTAAGATTTGAAAATAAAGAAGGTTTTAAAGTTCCCCATATGGGCTGGAACCAGGTCTGGATTAAACAGGAAGAAGGTCTTTTTTCAGATATAAAAAATGGGGAATATTATTATTTTGTTCATTCCTTTTATGCTGTTCCTTCAAACACTTCAGACATAGCTGCAACCACAGATTATTCTGTAGAATTCAGCTCAGCCGTCCAGAAAGACAATATATGGGCAGTCCAGTTCCACCCTGAAAAAAGCCAGAAAGCAGGTCTTCAGCTACTTAAGAACTTTAAATATTTTGTGGAGAAAAACCATTAATCTGTTTGTATTTGTCTGAAAAGACATCGATAATAAGTTCCTCTATTATTTTTGGCTTAGATATATAATATCCCTGTCCATAATGAATTCCCATATCTTTTAGAGCCTTCAAACTTCCTTTATTTTCTACAAACTCTGCCACAGCCTTTAAATTTAGGCTTTCACACAGAATAGAGATTATATAAACTATTTTCTGGATATTTTCATGTTTATCTAAATCCTTTATTAACGTTCCATCGATTTTTAGAATTCCAAGTATATCTTTTTCTGCAAGGTCAGCAACAGTTTTAAGTGATGAATATCCTGCCCCAAAATCATCCACAGCAAATTTTAGACCTGTTTCTTTCCTTAATTTCTCTACAATTGATATATTTTCAATCAATTGTTGTTCTGTCAGTTCAAATACAAGATTTAGTTTATCCAGTTTTTTAATTGTTTCTTTCAGCTTTCTTTGAAATTTCTGTGATATCAGAGATTTGTAACTAACATTTACAAGAACATTCTGGGTTATTCTGCTTATAGTATCCTGTTTTTCCTTTAATAGCTCTAAAACTATAGTATCCAGCTCGGATATCAGTCCAAGCTCGTAAACTAAATCAATGAATATCCCTGCCGGAATTAATCTTCCTTCACCATTTATTATTCTTACAAGGGTTTCCACAAACTCCACTTTTCCTGTTTTTATATCTATAACAGGCTGGAAGACCAGTTCTATATTTTTGCTGAAAATACTGTTTTTGATGAAATTAACATTCTGGTATCTTTGATTAATCCATTTGAGAATTTCTGTTTTTTCTTCTTCATCCAGAACAAGAAGCATTTTCTTTTCTCTTTTTTTAGCTTCTTCTTTTAGATAAGCTAATATTCTTCTGACTTCTTCACCTGTAATCTCAGAGAAAGGTTCTATTTCCAGTGTGCCTATAATTGTTTTGATTTCTATCTCTTTATCATTAATTACTAATTTTTTGTTTACTATTTTTGTAATCTGAGAAATAAGCTCTTTTATTTCTTTATGGGTGTAATCGGTATTAAACATATAGAAGTTTGCTGTTACTCCTCTTATAAATAAAGTTCTATCCTGCTTATCCTTAAGAAGTTCATTTATCTGTTTTTCTATTTCGGCTATTGCCTGAGTGACGGTTTCTTCTCCATAGATTTTGTTTAAGGTTTTCAGGTTTTGAATATCAATAATAGAAACGAACTGTCTTTTATCCGAGCTTGCCAGATAGCTAATCAGGTTAAAGAAATTTGTTTCCAGGTCGGAAAAGGTTATGAAATACAACTCAGAAATAGTTTTCATAAGTTTAAAAGCCTGTTCTATAAAATCTTTTTCTGCAAGATAACTTTCTGCATAATTACCTTTTGAGTAAAACACATAAAAAGAATAGGCTGTCTTAAAAATAAGTTTATGAAGTTCTTCCAGATATGAGCATAGATTTGCATCCATACATACCATTATGGATTCAGGATATTCCAGATATTTTATAAATTCACTATCTTTTGGGGAATAAAGGGGAAAATAATCCATATTATCCTTTTCTATAGCTTTTACTATCTGTTTTATCCAGTTTAAATTAGATCTGTAAAGAACATAATTAACAAATGGGGAGTTTTCTACTTCTTTTAAAATTTGGATATCCTTTTTGATATAAACTTTAGCGATGGCATTTGCCAGTTTTTCTATATATTTTTTGACATTAAATATTAGCTCCTCATCTGAACCCTCGTCTATAAGTTTTTGGATTACTTTTTTCTTAAGTTTATCAAAGTTGCTTTTTATTATTACGTAGGGAAGGTCAACCTCATTATAAAATTCTTCACATTGTTCTAAAACATCCTCTCCCTGAAACTCAAGCAGATATTTTCTAACCAGCTCTTCCTGTTTTTGAATAATTTTGTTCAGGTCATCTTCTGTTCCGAGAAATTTTAAGCTATCTTTTTCCTTTAGAATATCTTCTTTTAATTCTTCTAAAATATCAGGCAGATATTTTTGAATGATAGTAAGGTAGTTCATCTCCTAAACCTCATGATTTTATAGTTTTATAAAAATATCCCCGTAATATTATATTAATCCCTGTGATAAAATTCTGCACAAAGATAGTTTTTAAGAGATAAGCATGGAATTTAATAATTTTTTAAAAAAACAGCTTAATGGGATAAAGGATAAAAACTTATACAGAAAAAGGTATATTCTACCTGCAGATATTATTGATTTTTCCTCAAATGATTATCTTGGATTAAAAGATAATCCCGAAACAAAAGAAAAACTTTGTAAAAAAATAAAAAATCTTGCCCTTGGCAGTGGTGCATCTACCCTTATTTCAGGATACACAGAGACCCAAAAGCAGCTTGAGGAAGAACTTGCAAAGTTTAAAGAAACAGAAAGCTGTCTTGTGGTAGGCAGTGGTTATCTTGCAAATACAGGTCTGATACAGGCAATAACTTCAGAAAAAGATATTATATTTTCTGATGAGCTTAATCATGCTTCAATCATAGATGGAATAAGACTTTCAAAGGCGAAAAGGGTTATATATAAACACAATGACCTGAATGATTTAGAAGATAAACTTAAAAGAGAGCAAACAACAGGATTTAGATTTATCATTACAGATGGCGTTTTTAGTATGGAAGGGGATATTGTTCCTTTTGACCATCTAAAAACTCTTGCCGATAGATATAACGCTGTAATAATAGTTGATGATGCCCATGCTACAGGCGTTATCGGAGAAGGAAAAGGGACAGTTTTCCATTTTGGTCTGAAACCTGATGAGAATATAATTCAAATGGGAACTTTATCAAAAGCAATCGGTAGCTATGGAGCATTTATCTGCGGAAGTAGAACTCTAATTGATTACCTGATAAACCGTATGAGAACCCAGATTTTCTCAACAGCTTTGTCTCCTGTCCAGAATTTTATATCCCTTTCAAACCTAAAAATATTACAAAAAGAGCCTTTTAGAAGAGAAAAAATATTAAAACTATCAGAGTATCTCTACAGACAGGCAAAAGAAAAAGGTATAAATCTGACCTATTACGGAACTCCTATTCTTACCTTAATTGTAGGAGAAGAAAAAAAAGCCCTTTATATCAGAGACAAATTACTTAAAAGAAAACTCTTTGTTCAGGCTATCCGTCCACCAACAGTGCCACAAGGAACATCCAGACTTAGAATTACAATTTCCTACAAACATACCGAAAACGATATAAATTATTTGGTAAACTCTTTAAAAGAAATTCTGGAGAACTACGATGGGTAGAGAAATAATAGAAGAATTTGAAAGTGAAAAAGGTATAAAAGTAGTTTTGGAATATGATTATGAAAAAGAAATATACGTAATGACCATCTACAAAGACACAGGAAAAATAGTATTTCAGGGAACTATGGATGAGATACAAAAACAAGCAGAAAAATATTTTGTAAAATCCCTTAAAGATATCAAAAACAAGATGGAAATAGCACTTCTTGAAGACCTTTTTAATAGATAAATTTCCCTTGCTTCAAAATAATTCTTGATATTTCTCATACTTATCCCTCTTTTTTTTGTCTATATTGGTTAGTAAATACTAACCATAGAGGTAAGAAGTAATGCTCATAGAAAGATTTTTTGTTGGAGATGGAATATCCCATATATCATATTTAGTTGCAGGTCAAACAAAGGCTATAGTGATTGACCCTAAAAGAGATGTGAATGATTACATCCGGAAGGCAAAAGAACTGGGAGTAGAAATTGAAGCCATACTGGTAACACATCTTCATGCTGATTTTATAGGTGGACACTATGAACTCTCAGAAAAAACAGGAGCAAAACTATATCTTCCAGCCAAACAAGAAAGCAAAAGGGCACATATTCCTGTTCAGGAAGGGGATATTATCCAGATAGAAAACATAAAAATAGATGTTCTGGATACACCTGGACATACACCTGAACATGTATCTTATGTGTTTACAGATTTGTCCCGTGGAGAAGAACCTGTTGCTGTATTTACAGGGGATACACTTTTTGTTGGTGATGTTGGAAGACCTGATTTATTCCCAGATAAAAAAGAGGAACTTGCAAAAGCATTATACAACTCTCTACAAAAACTTATGGGATTACCTGATTTTGTAGAGGTTTATCCTGCACATGGAGCAGGAACTTTGTGTGGTAAGGCATTATCCACAAAAAGAAGTTCTACCATTGGATATGAAAAAAGATTCAATAAACTTTTATCCCTTTCAGAAGAGGATTTTATAAAAAGTCTTCTTGAAGGAATGCCACCTGCACCAGACCATTTTAAAAGATGCTCTAAGATAAATGAAGAAGGTGCAATGTTCCTTTCTAAACTTAGTTCTCCAAAACCTTTATCTGTTAAAGAGTTTGAAAATCTCATAGATGATGATAGAATTGTTCTGGATACAAGACATTATCTCACATGGATTGGAGGTCATATTCCTAATTCTCTAAGTATGGATTACAAATTTATGCCATTTTCTTTATTTGCTGGATGGATACTTGACCCCGAAAAAGAGATTTTACTTGTTATAGACAACAGCAATGAAGTTGACGATATAGCTATTAAGCTGAGAAGAGTTGGTATAGATAATATTGTAGGATATATTGAAAATCATACATTTTCATGGACAAAAGCAGGAAAGCCAATAAAATCATTTAAAGCCATATCTCCTGATACATTAGAAGAAAGGCTTAATGATGAAAATATTCTTCTTTTAGATGTAAGGTCAAAATCTGAACTTAGAAGTGGCCAGATAGAAAACTCTATAAATATTCCTTTACCTGAACTTAGAGAAAGATATATTGAACTTGATAAAGATAAAGATAAAGAGATAATTATCTACTGTGGTTTAGGACCAAGAGGTGCACTGGCTGCAAGTTTACTGGAAAAAGTTGGATTTGAAAATATATCTGTTCTTGCTGGCGGTTTTACAGGATGGAGTAATTATAAGAAATCTCCTCTTGTTTGTGGGAGATAAATTCCAAGGGGTAAATGCCCCTTGGTTTAATTTCTGATGATTATAAATTACTGTTTTCTTTCCTCAAAGTAATCCTTCATTGTCAAGAATGCCATTGTGCCGAAAACTAATAAAACTATTAACATTGTAATAAAAAGTAAAATTTCTAAGAACATATTAAATCTCCTTTAATTTCTTTCTTATAGATAGCCATAACCATAAAGCAAATATGGAAACTACAATAATTACGAATAATAAAAATACATACAATTCTTTATTGAATTTACTTCCAAATATTTTAAGATGCAAAGTGCCTAATCCTGCACTTGCAGTTAGAATAATTATAATCAAAGTTCTAAATAATCCCTCTTTAATTTTCAGTTTTTCAATCTCTAATTTCTTCAACTCAAGTTCTTTCTGGTCTTTACTCATTTTTCTTTCTCATAATTTCTTAGTAGGTTAATTCTTAAAAATCAAAGTTTAACTAAAGGCTGGATACATATTATTTACAAAGTTTTATCCTTTTTATTGTCAATAAGTTATGTTGCAATAAATATAACAATTCTGTTATTGGTTAACAAGTTGAAGGAAATTATGTATTTTTGAAATTATTAAAATGTCCCCGGGCGGATTCGAACCGCCGACCTCGAGATTAGGAATCTCGCGCTCTATCCTTCTGAGCTACGGGGACTTATTTTTCAGGTAAGAGCTGAACTTCTGTGTAGTTATTGTCACCGAAATATTTTTTCAGATAGTTATCTACTTTCCTTTTTGTAACCTTCTTAATATTATCCAGATACTCTATATCATATTTTACATCACCGGCAACAGAAGCTGCATATCCAAGTGCTTCTGCATCATGAACAACTTCTTCTCTGGAAAAAACTTCACTATTTATTATTTTCTCTTTTGCATTTTCTACAAGTTCTTTTGGAATACCGTTTTTCCTATAGTTATCTATTATTTTGAACAATTCTTTTTTTACCTTGTCAACCTTTTCCGGCTCCGTTACAAAAAAGAATATAAACTGGCTTGTTCCCCTATGAGATAAATATCCGCCATAAATTGCCTGAACCAAACCTGTTTCTCTGAGCTTCTGATAAAGAACAGATGTTCTACCACCTGAAAAAATCTCTTCCAGAACCCGTGCTGTATAGCTATCTTTATCTTTTATAGGTGGTGCCTGCCATCCTATAGCAACATAAGCCCTTGTTATTTGAGGTTTTCTAAGGATTTTTTCTCTGACTTCTTTTTGAGGAGGTTCAAGAGGAACTTTAGGTGGTTTGTAGTATTTACCTTTTACTGTTCCAAATGTTTCTTTTATTTTTTTAAGCACCTCATCTTTATTTATATTTCCAACCACTACAATATAAGTATTAGAAGGCACGTAATACGAATAGAAATAATGTTTTACAAGTGGTTCATCAAATTTTTCTATTGTTTCTCTATATCCTATTACCGGATGCTTATAATTGCTTACTTTATATGCAAGCTTGTTGTAAGTATCCCATAAAGCACTTTTTGGATTATCCAGATGTCTGTTTAACTCCTCTAAAACAATAGGTTTTTCCTTTTCTATCATTTTTTGGGAAAGGGTGGGAGCTGTAGTCATGTAATAAAGATATTGAAGAGATTCTTCCCAGAACGGTGCTGCTATTTCTATATGATAAAAAGTAAAATCATAGCTGGTGGCTGCATTTATGCTTCCGCCTTTTTTCTCAATTTCTTTTTCTATTTCACCAGGTTTTGTATATTTGGTTCCGTTAAAAAGCATATGTTCAAGGAAGTGGGATAATCCCCTTTCATTATCTTTTTCAAATACAGAACCAACCCCAAACCATACCTGTAGTGCAACTGCCTGTGTATCTTTTCTCTCTTTTATTATTGCTGTTGCACCATTATCCAGTTTTTCTATATATATATGTTTTTCCTCAAGCAGTTTGTCCGCTTTTGCAATAGCTACACTCATAATTAACCCCACAAAAATTATTAATATCCTTTTCATTTTTCCACCTTTTGCTTTTGATAAGCCTCTTGTAGTTTCTCCTCCACCTCTTTAATCCATGTATCCCTTCTTATTACTTCATCTGCCGTTTCCTTGTGTAGTAATTCATAATTATTCAGTTTTGTCTCCGTTTCGTAAAAATCTTCAACAATTCGTATAGACGGGAAAAATTTTATAATTTGATTATACTCAAAAAATTGGACTCCTTTATTTATCATATAATTTTTTATTCTCTGGTCAAATAATCCATTACTTATAATCCATATACCCTGACAATTATATTTCTCCTTACCTTCTATTAAGGTATCAATATATCTCTCATTTATCTTTTTTGCCTGCTGGTAATCAACGAAATCAAGACAAATCAGGTTATTATTAACCTTTAGCAACAAATCTATATTATGGTCTTTATAAACAGGTGGTTCGTATACTTTAAAATCCAGAATTTTAAGTAGTTCTGTAAATGTCCATTCAAAATCTGTTCCTTTTAGCCTTCTGAGGAGTTGTTTTTCATCTTCACTCCATTTGTATCTGTATATGCTTTCTTTTATCTCTTTGAGTTTATTCTTATATTCCTGAATTTTTTCCTGAAATCTTTTTGCTTTCTCTGAATACTCTACCTTTTCTTTGCTGAACTTATCTTTGTAATAATTAAGGGTTGGGATTAGCTGCTCCTCCTTTTTCTTTTTTTCTTCTCTGTATCTTAGATAGATATAATAGCTGACAATACCGGCTATTATAAGGACTATAGATATATCAACGATATCAGGTTTCATTCAAAACTTCCTTCAATGCTTGATTGTAATATTCATAAATATCCGGAGTAAAGAGAACAAATCTAATCTCTTCTATAAAGTTTTCATTTTTAATAAAATCAACAGCTGCTTTTAATGCAATTCTTGCGGCTTCATCTACAGGACACCTATAAGCACCTGTGCTTATTGAAGGAAAAGCAATTGTTTTTATTTCATTTTCTTTAGCTAATTTAAGACTATTGTAGTATGCATTATATAGAAGCTTACTTTTTGTATCATTGAATTTTCCACCACAAATGGGACCAACAGTATGTATCACATATTTTGCTTTTAGATTTCCGCCTGTAGTAATAACTGCTTCTCCTGTAGGCAGTCCATCAGGATATTGTGTCTGACGAATTTTCTTACATTCCTCTAATATCTGGGGTCCCCCTTTCCTATGAATAGTCCCATCAACACCGCCACCACCCATAAGGGTGGAATTTGCAGCATTAACTATTGCGTCAGTATCTTCCTCTGTGATATCTCCTATTTTTAAAACTATTTTTGTATTGCCTAACTTGATTTCTTCCATCAATTATAATTATATCAATTTTAAAAAGTGGTTAGCTGTATGGAAGATTTTATATTCATAGGACGGCAACCTATTTTAGATAGAAAAAAGAAAATAGCAGCTTATGAAATCCTTTACAGGAAAAGTTTTGAGGATTTTGCACAGATAGAAAGCGATAATGTGGCAACTTCACGGGTGCTGATTAATATTTTCAATAATATAGGCATACAGAAACTTTCTTCCGGCAAAAAAACATTTATTAATGTGAATTATGATCTGCTTTTTTATGATATTTTCGATTTTATACCATCAGAAAACATTGTTTTAGAAATATTAGAAAACACCCCTGCCGATGAAAAAATAATAGAAAGAATAAAAGACCTTAAAGAGAAAGGATTTGAATTTGCCCTGGATGACTTTTTAATTACTTCTGATAGCGTTAAACTATTGCCTTATGTAGATTATGTAAAAATAGACCTTCTCCAAACATATAGCACAGATTTAGAAGAAACAGTAGAGTTCTTACGAAAATACAGCAAAAAACTTATCGCAGAAAAAGTAGAAGACTATCAAACATTTGATAAAACATACCATATGGGTTTTGATTTATTTCAAGGTTATTTCTTTGCCCAACCTATGATAATCTCCCACAAAAGATTTGACCCTTATGAAGTTACACTTTTAAATCTTTTAAAAGAACTTAACACAGAAAACCCATCAATAGATAGAATAGAAAATATAATAAAAGCCGATGTTCATATGACCTATAATCTCCTGAAATTTGTAAACTCTGCTTATTTTTCTTTGAAATCAAAAATTAAAAATATAAGACATGCCATTATGATGCTTGGGGCACACCACCTAAAAATGTGGGTGTTGTTAATGCTTTATGCAGACGCAAAAATCGGAGGAATAGACAGTCCATTATTGGAAACGGCACTTTTGAGGGGAAAATTACTGGAAACCTTAGCAAAACTAAAATCTGAAGATAATAATCTATCAGAAATGGCATTCTTAACAGGGGTTTTATCTTTGCTTGATGTTCTTTTAGGATTACCTAAAGAAGAGGTTCTCTCAGACCTTAATATTGATGAAGAAATCAAAAAAGCTCTTATTAATGAGGAAGGATATCTGGGAGAAATGCTAAAATTATGTTATCTACTGGAAATGGAAAAATTTGATGAACTGAAAGAAAACCTAAAACAGAAAAATATTAGCCTAAAGGATTTTTATAAAGCAGAAGAAAAAGCAATATTTTTTGTTGAAAATATAAAAAGACAGGTCTTAAAAGGAGTAAATTGATGCTAATAACAGAAATTTTTTCTTTGGAGGATTTCAGGGAGAGTATTCCTTTTACTGCTATAGGGGCAAGAACATGCTATTCCTCAGGGGACTTAAATTATCTGCTAAACGACCCACGGGTAGTTAGCCGTGAAGACAGGGCAAAATTTTTGTCAAAGCTTGGAAACTATAAGCATTTTAGCGTTTTTGGACATTCTTTTGCCTATAAGGATTTGTCCCAACTACCTGAAGAACTGATAAACAAATATATACCGGCTACAGTAAAAAATCTTCCAAAAGAAGAAAAGGCAAGGGTACTTGCCACTTTAATTGCCGCAACGAAATTTAAATCCTATTACAATCCTGAATATCCAACGGTTATTGGGGTTTCCCTGAGACATTACCTTGAAGACATGCTGGAAAAAAGCGAAGATGAATATTTTAAAACTTTTGAGAAAATGGCAGAGTTTGATATACCGATACAGCCACTTGGACAAAGGGAAAATACCACCCTTATAGGACTGCTCAGGGAATATGACGGCTATGCAGTTTTTTATATAGACAATGTTTCCAGAACAATGACCCATCAGCTTGTAAGACATACAGCATTAAATTACAGCCAGAGAAGCCAGAGGTATGTTCGGGAAGACCAGAATTTGCTTATAATTCCTCCATCTGTTGAGCAGTCTGAAATTTCTGTTAATGGAAACAATCTAAAAGATAGCTTTTTATCTATCATCTCATACCTGAAAGAGCAGATAAACAACAGCGACGCAAAAGAAAGCCTGAAATCTCAGGCTGTAGAGCGTATAAATAGATTTTTAGAAGAGTTTAAAAATAAACAGGATATATCCCTTAAGGATTTATTTCTCCTTACAGACCAGCTTTCTGAGGCTGTTTATGATTTTGCTGTTTATAATGGCAAAATAAAAAGGGAAGATGCCAGATTTATATTACCCCATGGAAGAAAAACAACAATAGTTGTTTCTGGAACACTAAGCTGGATAAAAGATTTCATAACAAAAAGAACAGACCCCCATGCCCAATGGGAAATCCAGAAAGTAGCAAGGCAGATGAAAGAGCTTCTCAATGAGCAGGGAATAGATGTTTAAGAAAAAAATAAAACTGGCTAAGCGATTTAAAGAGATATCCTTAACCCTTTCAAAATTAGGTTTTTATAATATTTATGAATATTTTAAACTCCTTTTCGGTCTTGAGGTTGAACCGGGGGTAAAACCCAGAAAAATCAGGGAAGCACTGGAAAAACTGGGACCCTCTTTTATAAAACTGGGGCAGATTCTCAGCACAAGACCTGACATTGTTCCTGTTTACATAATAGATGAGTTGATAAAGCTCCAAGACAGAGTTGCACCGATAGATTTTGAAATTATCGAGGAAATTTTAAAAAGAAATTACGGAGATAGACTTTATGAAATATTTTCTGATATAGACCCTAAGCCTCTTGCCTCAGCATCAATATCACAGGTGCATACCGGATATTTACAAAATGGGGATAAGGTTGCCGTTAAGGTAAGAAGACCTGGACTTGAAGAGCTAATAGAACTTGATGCCCAGCTTATGGAAATGGTTGTAAATTTTCTGGAAAAACATTTTCCATCTGTTAAGGATTTTAATCTTAAAGGAGTAATACACCAGTTTAGAAGGGTTACACTTCAAGAAGCTGATTTTTCTATTGAAGCCCAGAATATAAAAATATTTCAAGAAAACTTTAAAGATTATGAAGGTTTTAAAATTCCCAAGTGTTACTACGATATATCAACCCCTGAAGTCCTGATAACAGAGTTCATAGAAGGAACAAAAATATCTGATATAGAAACCCTTGATAAAAAAGGTCTTGACAGGGTAGAACTGGCAAAACGATTAACAGATGCATATTTCAAAATGGTTTTCAAAGATGGTGTATACCATGCAGACCCTCACCCGGGAAACCTATTCGTTTTAGACGATGGCACCATTGTAGCAGTTGATTTTGGTATGATTGGCTTTCTTTCCAAAACAAAGAAAAAATACTTTTTTGATTATATCATTGCCGTTATTACACTGGATTTGAATCTTGCAATTCAGTTTTATGAAGGCTTTAACATGTTTACCCCATATACAGATTTCAACACATTTGAAACAGACCTGCAGTTTTTCCTTGAAAAATACCACAACAAAAAGCTTGAAGAGATAGACCTGAAAGAAATGATTGAGGATATTATTGAGTTTGTAAGGGAAAACAGATTAAGACTGCCTAATGATGTAGCTTATCTGGGAAAAGCAGCCTTAAACCTTGAAGGCACAGTAAGAAAGCTTGACCCGGCATTTAATCCGACAGAAAGACTTAGAAATTTCATAGGAACTCCCACTAAGGATTATATTTTTGAAAAAATATCAGAAGTTAGGGATGCAGCAGAGTTATACTTTTACCTGATTTTTAAGATTGAACATTTATACAGGCTAATTCTAAGGGAAAGAATGACCTTCCAGATTGTTTTTAAAGATTTAGAAGAACTCCAGACTTTTTATAAACTCCAGACAGGCAAAATAGCTTTTGCAATACTATTTGTGGGACTTTTAATAGCTTCTGCCCTTTTTTATAGTGTCCAAAAGGAAACAACAGGATTAATCTTTTTGATTTTAGCTTTTATAACAGGAATAATATCTTTATACAGAGCTTTTAGATTTTAGGAGGAAATATGGGGCTGAAATCCTTTATCATACCTGCAGTTGATATAAAAGATGGAAAAGCTGTGAGACTTTTCAAAGGGGATCCTAATGCTGTTACCATTTACGGAGATGATCCTGTTTCTGTGGCAAAGCAATGGGAAGGAAAAGGGGCAAAGCATCTTCATATTGTTGACCTTGATGGTGCATTTGAAGGAAAACCGAAAAACTACAAAATAGTTGAGAAAATTGTGGCTTCAGTTTCTATTCCTGTTGAGTTTGGGGGAGGTCTTAGAAGTTTTGAGGCTGCGAAAACAATGATTGATATAGGCGTAGCGAGAATAGTTATCGGCAGCCTTGCATATACCAATAAAGATGAATTTATGAAAATAATTGATGCCTTTCCTAATAAAGTGGTGGTTGGAATAGATGCCAAAGACGGCAAAGTGGCAATAAAAGGCTGGCTTGAGAAAACCCAGTATACTCCCCTTGAGTTTGCTCAGCAGTATGACCAGCTTAATATATGGGGATTTTTATACACAGATGTTAACAGGGACGGGGCTATGGTAGGTCCCAATATTGAAGGAACAAAAAAACTGGCAGAGAACCTTAAGCATCCTGTAATTGCGTCAGGTGGAGTTGGAAGTATTGAAGATGTCCAAAAATTATATCAGCTTAAAAAATACGGGGTTTACAGTGTTGTTGTAGGTAAAGCCCTTTATGAAGGAAAAATAAAATTAGAGGAGTTGGAGGACTAAAAATGCAAATAATAGAAACAGACAAAGCACCAAAGGCTATAGGCCCTTACTCACAAGCTATAAAATATGAAAGTTTTGTGTTTGTATCCGGCCAGATAGCCATTAACCCTGAAACACAGGAGTTTATCGGTGGAAGTGTAGAAAAGCAAACAGAGAGGGTAATGGAAAATATAAAAGCTATTTTGGAAGAGGCAGGACTTAATATGAACCATGTCGTAAAAACGACAATATACCTGAAGGATATAAATGATTTTGAGAAGGTAAACGAGGTTTACGGCAGATATTTTACAGAACATAAACCTGCCAGAGCTACTGTTGAGGTAAGTAATTTGCCAAAAGGAGCTCTGGTAGAAATAGAAGTAATCGCAGGAATATAAAAAGGAGGGAGTTATGAGGAAAAGGTATTTTTCTTTTCTATTTCTGGTGTTTGCTGTTTTATCATTTATGAGCTGTCATAATGATACAAGTAGTAAAAAAGAGTCTACTCTTATTCATGCTCAGGAAGTAGCCACACTTGATAGTAACAGCGTGAATACAATCTTACTGGCTGCAAGGAATATCCAACCTACTGCTGCACAGGAGCAAATAGCCAAATTCGGAGCAAAAATCTATAAAGTGCTTTACTGGACAACAGATGATAAAGGCAACAGAGTAAAAGCCTCAGGAGTAATGCTGCTACCTGTGGTAGAAGACCCGGCAATAAAAGACCTTTATTCAGCACCTATTGTATCAGACCAGCATGGAACTATCTTTCTGGATACTGAAGCCCCTTCTAATGTGATTCCTAAAAACATACAGGAAATTGTAGCTTATCTGAAAAATCCACAGGGTACTCTTCCACAGATAAATCCTGAAACAGTAATAGCCCTCAGTTATACAGGTAGACTTGGATTTGTAACAGTTATGCCTGATTATATAGGATTTGGTGTTTCAAAAGACCATTACCATCCATATATGATAGCCAATTCCCTTGCAAATTCAGCAATAGACCTTATAAATGCAGCTATAGATTATGCAGAACAAAACGGAGAAGCAGTTAAAAGAGAGGTTTATCTAACAGGATATTCTGAAGGTGGATATGCAACTTTAGCAACAGCCAAGAAAATACAGGAAACAAATCAAAGGTTTAAGGTAAAAGCTGTTTTCCCTATGGGTGGAACATATAACTTAGAAACACTTGCTTTATTACTACTTCAGCAAGAAAATATGCCATTTCCTCCATTTATAGCAGATGTTGCTTATTCTTATGCAGAAACATATGACAATATAACACTTTCAGACCTTGTAAATCCTCCATTTGACCAGAAAATACCCTTATATTTTGATAAGACTAAAGATGGAGAAACTATTTACAAAGATATGTTAGTTACCGTATGCGGAATAATAAATCCTCCTCCTGCTTATTGCTCAAATCCAAGTATTATTCCTAACTTTAAAGTATCCTACTTATTCAAACAAAATATGATTCAAGATTTTCTCACCAATGGAAATAATCCATTCAGAACAGACCTGAGAAATAATAATGTTGATAACTGGGTTCCGGAATTTCCTGTAACATTTGTCCATTGTGAGGGAGATAACATACTACCTTACCAGCTTTCATATCTTACTTATGAAAATTTCAAAAATCATGGGGTAACTACAGAGTTTGTAAATCCTGAAGAGTTATTTGGAACAGGTCAACTTGACCATCCACACTGTGCTACACCTGCATATAACTATTTGATTTATTCTTTATGTGTAAATGAATACGGACAGGATAAATGCGGAACTCCGCCTTGGCAGATGACACAACCTTAATCTTTATCCATATAAATACGGGAGGCCGTTGTGCCTCTCTGTCCCTGATATTTCCCTCTGTATGGCTTTTCTGCAGGGGTTTCCATTCTGGCAAAAACAAGCTGACAAATTCTCATCCCCGGATAGATTTTTAAAGGTCTTGAATTTGCATTATAAAACTCAAGTGTTATATTCCCCTCAAAACCGGCATCAACCCATCCTGCATTTTCTATAAACAGCCCTAATCTTCCCAGAGAAGACCTTCCCTCAACAAAGGCGGTCAGATAATCAGGTAGTTTTACGTATTCACGGGTGGTTGCAAGTATAAAATGTTTTGGTTGAATAATAAATCCTTCCTCATCTGCAACTACTTTTTTTAACTGATTTCCAAGGTCAGGATTTTTAACATCAAGGATTTCAATTTCCTCAGGATAGATTAAAAATTCGTTTCCAAGCCTTAAATCAACAGAAGAAGGCTGTATCTGAACCTCATCAAGAGGTTCTATTACAAGTTCTTTTTTATTTAAAAGCTCTTTTATTTTCCTATCACTCAGTATCATAAGTATTATGATATCACAACTGGGATAGCTTATGGGCTATCCTGTCCAGAGGAAATTTTTTGATGAGTTCCTCAGCATCTTTATAAGATATGTTGTGGTATTCCATATTTATAACGCTACTATTTCCTAAGATAACTACTATACTACCTGAATTATCTCTTTTATTATGGGACAGACCTGCTTTATATTTTCCAATTTTGAACACTTTTACATATTCTTCCGGAGTATCTATTTCCTGAACATACGCAAAAGTTGAACCCATTGCAGAAGCTACTGGACCCTTTAAGATTGTAACTGTTAAACTTTTTTCACCTTTTTGATAGCTTCTCTCAACAGAAATTATTTTTCCTTGAGGAGATACAAACTCTCCCCCTTTAGCCTTTTCTGCTTCCCATCCTGAGATATCAACAAGCAGAGGATACAAATCTTTATAACTTCCTGCAAATGCAAAAATTGAGAAAACTAAAAAAATAAGTAAAATTTTTGAGAATCTCATAATCAATCCCCTTAAATTGATTTATAATTAAATTGATAAGTCTCAAACCTGATGACAAATCATTTCACTTAAATTTCTTTCCTATTGCAATAAAATTATTACAGCATAAATTAAAGCCGAAAAATTAATATAGAGAGGTGAGGAAAGTGTCTGAGTTATTTATAAATTTAAAAAATGAGCTTAAGAATGAGGATTATATTGAAAGGGACTTTTCTGTCCCATTTGATAGCTTAGATTTACCTGAAGAATATTCTTCAAAAGAAAAAGATGTAAAAGTGCATATGTTTATTTTTAAAGAAAAAGATGGATATCTTGTATCCTTGTCCATAAAAAGCGATATCCAGATGGAATGTGACAGATGCCTTGAGCCTTTTAACATGAACTTAGAAGGAACAAGTAATATTTTCCTCTCTAAGAAGAAACTTGAAGGTGGCGAGCTCCACGAAGACGATTTAATAGCAAGGTATCTTGAGGATGAAGAAAAATTTAATGTATCAGAGCTTTTAAGGGAAGAAATACTTGTTCAAACACCGATGAAAGCTCTCTGTGATGAAAATTGCCAGGGCATCTGCCCAATATGCGGTGCAAACAAAAATGAAAATCCATGTGATTGTGAGAAAAAATTAAAAAGAGAAATGTCTCCTTTCGCAAAACTCCAAACCCTTCTGGAAAAGAAAAAATAATTTCAAGGGTCTTCCTTTCTCCCTTCCCCTTTTCTTTAATCTCCGAAATCTTTGAAAAATATTATAATTTATACTCTAAAAATTTATTCTTACCGGGGTAGTAAATGAGTAAAAGGATGGAACATATAAGGAACTTTTCAATAATAGCCCATGTTGACCACGGAAAATCAACTCTTGCAGATAGATTAATGGAATTTACCGGAGCTATTGAAGAGAGGGAAAAGAAAGACCAGCTTCTTGATACACTTGATATAGAAAGGGAAAGGGGTATCACGATAAAGCTTCAAGCAGTAAGACTGAACTACAAAGCAAAAAATGGAGAAGAATATACACTCCATCTAATTGATACACCGGGACACGTTGATTTCGGTTATGAGGTTTCTCGTTCCCTTGCAGCCTGCGAAGGTGCACTTCTGCTGATTGATGCTACACAGGGAATAGAAGCCCAGACTATAGCAACATTCTGGCAGGCACTTGAACAGGATTTAGAAATTATACCGGTCATAAACAAAATAGACCTTCCATCTGCAGATGTTGACAGGATAAAAGAACAGATAGCAGATGTTCTGGGACTTGACCCTGATGAAGCAATACTTGCTTCCGGTAAAGCCGGAATAGGAATTGAAGATATTTTAGAAGCTATTGTAAATAAAATTCCCCCTCCAAAAGGAGAAGAAAACAAACCACTTAAAGCGCTTATTTTTGATTCGTATTACGACTCATACAGGGGTGCCGTTGCTTTCGTCAGGATATTTGACGGTGAAGTTAAAAAAGGAACCAGAATAAAACTGATGTCCACAGGAAAAGAGTTTGAGGTTACAGAAGTCGGAGCGCAAACTCCACATATGACACAGCTTGAAAGTCTAAAAGCCGGTGATGTTGGATATATAGCAGCTGCAATTAAAGATGTAAGGGATATACGAATAGGAGATACAATAACCGATGCAAAAAATCCCACACCTGAACCTGTTCCCGGATTTAGACCTGCAAAGCCCATGGTTTATGCCGGATTATATCCTACAGGCTCTACTCTTTTTGAAGATTTAAGGGATGCCCTTGAAAAATACTCAATCAATGATGCAGCTTTAACCTACGAAATGGAAAGTTCACCGGCACTGGGACTTGGATTTAGATGTGGATTTTTAGGTCTGCTTCATATGGAAATTGTTCAGGAAAGACTTGAAAGGGAATATGATATTGAGCTAATCACCACAGCACCAAACGTTATATACAAAGTCATAACAAAAAAAGGTGAAGAAATAGAGGTTAGAAACCCCGCCCAGATGCCTGACCCTTCTGTAATAGAAAAAATACTTGAGCCATATATTGAGGCAAACATTATTACCCCGAATGATTATGTGGGGGCTATAATGCAGCTTGTTCAGGAAAAAAGAGGTATCCAAAAATCATTTGAATATATAGACAAAAAAACAGTTCTCCTTAGATATGACATACCTATGGCAGAGGTTCTGTTTGATTTCCATGACAAACTAAAAACAGCAACAAGGGGATATGCCTCATTTGATTATGAGTTTAAAGATTACAGACCCGGCGACCTTGTAAAAATGGATATCAAGATTAATGGAGAGCCTGTTGATGCTCTATCTTTCATAGTTCACAGGGATAAAGCTTACAGGGTTGGAAGAAATATAGTTGATAAAATGAGGGAAGTTATCCCAAGACAGCTATTTGAGGTTAGAATTCAGGCTGTTATAGGCTCAAAGGTTGTAGCTTCTGCCAGAGTAGCACCACTTAGAAAAGATGTTCTTGCCAAGTGTTACGGTGGTGATGTGACAAGGAAGAAAAAACTCCTTGAAAAGCAGAAAAAAGGTAAGAAAAGAATGAAACAGCTTGGTAAAGTTGAGCTTCCACAGGAGGCCTTCCTCAGCATACTTAAGGCGGAGTAAAAATGGCTTTATTTCCTATGTTTGTTAACCTAAAAGGAGAAAAAGTCTTAATCATAGGGGGAGGAATGGTTGCCCTGCGCAAAATAGAAAAACTTCTCCCCTTTGAGCCAGATATAAAAGTTATTGCAAAGGATTTTCATCCTGATACTTTGAAATTAATACAGGAAAAAAATATCCCTTTTGAGCAAAGGGAGTTCAGATTTTCTGACCTTGAAAGACAAAAAATTGTTATTGTTGCCGTTGATGATATAAACCTGCAAAAACAGATTTTTGAATATACCAGAGGAAAAAATATTCTGGTCAACTCAGTTGATAGCCCTGATTATTGTGATTTTATTTTTCCTGCCTATGTAAAAAAGGGGGATATAGTTATAGGAATTACCACTTCAGGAAACCTCCCGGGATTATCAGCCAAGCTAAGAAAACATATAGAAAAAACACTTCCGGAAAATTTAGAGGATATATTCAACCAGATAAAAAAAATCCGTGAGGAACTACCGAAAGGAGAAGAAAGACAGAAAAAAATCCTTCAGCTGATTGATGACCTTTTTGATAGTAAAAAATGACTCCTGTTGAGATAACCGTAAACAGAAGCTATAAGGATTTTATTTCCGAAAAAGAACTTGTACAAATTATTAAAGAAATGAAAAAACCTGAAACAGAAAGGATTTATGTTTTATTCACAGAGGTTCCTGTGACATCCTCCCCTAACTAAAGTTAGGGGCTTCCTGCTTCACAGAGGTATAGCTTACACGGATATAGGGATTACTACCTAATATCCGTGCAGTGGCTTGCTTCTCCACAGGCGTTACTTGCTCCACTTCGTGTCGCCGGTTTGCAGAGCAAACGTCCCCACAGTCCGTAGGTAGGTTTTTTATAGTGGTTTTCTCCACTTTTTGTAGTCCTATCTTTAGTATGTTTATCGCAGAGTTTAAGTCTCTATCAATTACTAATCCACATTTTTCACATTTGAAGGTTCTGACTGATAGTTTTATGTCCTCTTTTCTATTTCCACATCTACTACACACTTTTGTTGTAGTTTCATACTTGTCCACAGGTATAAGGGTCTCTATGTTTTGTTTTAACATAGAAATTATTCCCCCTATACCTGTAGTTTGGATTTGTTTTCCAAATATACCTCTGTGCCAGTTCCTTATCTGTTCTTCTTGTATTAACACATATTCGTATTTCTTTAGTAGAGATAGTATTTTGTTCTTTATGTCTTTTCTTCTATTGTAGATTTTCTGGTGTTCTTTCTGGATTTTCTGTTTGGTTTTCCAATAATTCTTACTTCCTTTTTGTTGTCTTGATAGTTTCTTTTGCAACCTCTTTAGTCTTTTAGTTTCTTCTATACGATAGTTTATTTTTATTCCATTTGTTAGGGTTAACTGGTGCTTTATTCCAAAATCTATTCCTATTGGTTTATTTATCTTTTCTTGTTTTTGCTTTTCAACTTTCTTGTCTATATAGCAGGTTAGATATATGTAGTATCCATCAGGTTTCTTTATTAGTTCTGCTTTTGCTATGTCACAATTTTCGGGTAGCTGGTGTAGTCCTAATACTCTTATTGGTTTCTTTAATCCTTGTTATTCTGTTTTTATCTTTTAGCACTTTGAATGTTATTCCGTTTTGTTTAAGTGGTATATTCCTATAATCTGATTTGAATTTTAGTTTTCCTACTTTTATTCCTTTTTGTTTTGCTTTTGATAGGTCTGACAGGTTTTTCTTTATTCTATCCAGTATCCCTTGTTTCATCTGGGATGATAAACAGGTTATTTCTCTTGTTTCAATACCCCGTGGTGTTTTTATAGAAAAATTTTTCGCCTAAAACCCATTGCTTTAGCAATGGGATACAGGCGAAACGGCGTAAGCCGTAAAAACCCTTTGAGCGTTTAATTTTTAATTTTTTCTTAAAAGGCTTGCTTTTTTCGTTAAACTACCATACCATAATACTATGGTTGAAATAAAGAGTAATAAACATTCTAAATGGCAAACAGCTTACCATATAGTCTGGATACCAA